>JAKLHS010000025.1 GCA_022710025.1 Caldisericota bacterium
GGGCTTCCCAGCAGACACCTGGTTTGAAGAGGCGTGTCTGTCACGGTGGAGGAACTGCCAGCCGTTCTTTGATGGCAGCGGAGCGAGTAGCCGGACAAGTGGTTCACCTTGCAGGCGCGGCGAAGTGGGGCAGATCAGAGGAGAAGTGGACGGGCTTCCAGCAGAGGGCGTGGTTGTCCCGGTTGCATTCCGCGATCTCTTGGGAGGGATGATGGGAGGTGTTGTTTCTCTATTCACACTTGGATGAGTACACCTTCTCGAATTGACTGGCCAATGGGTTGAGCATTGACGGGAGGCTCCAGTGGCACTCAGGAAGAAGGTCGCGCTTGTCGGCTCGGTATTGCTGATTGTCGGCGTCTTCATACCAATAGTCCAGTTGTCAATCGTTGGATCAGTTGACTGTTTGCGGAACGGAAGAGGTGACGGGAACATTGTCTTGGTCCTCGGCGCAGTGTCTCTGCTCGTCGCTCTCTGGGATGGGTACGGATGGCTGTGGCTTACCGGAGTCGGATCTCTTGCCACGGAGGGCTTCACTCTCGTCAGGATCTCGAGGACCTTGGCGGAGACGCAGTCGAACCTGAGCTAGGAGCTCGCAGACAACCCATTCAGCTCTCTTGTGGATGTCATGTTCCAGTCCGTTCGCCTGCAGTGGGGGTGGCTTCCGCTGGTTGGCGGGGCAATCCTGCTTCTGTTAGCTGCCGGGAGGAAGGGCGCAGATCAATCAAGAGAAGGCGCAGTTGGATGGGTGAGGAAGGCCCTCACCGATATTGAGCCGTTCTTCTACAGCATGAACCGTCCGAACCAGTTGGAGGTTGTGCATCGATTTGCTAGGCGCATCGACCTGGGGCCACTCTCGTCTAGTTATCCACTGGCAATTCAGCCAAAACTCGTGCGAGCTTCCTAGGTCTGAAGTGAGTTCCCGAAAGGGAAAGAAGGGCATAAGTAGTCGTGTGGTGGAGATAGGGGGGCTCGAACCCCCGACCTCCTGCATGCCATGCAGGCGCTCTCCCAGCTGAGCTATATCCCCACATCAGACAAAACAACAAAAGAAGTATACCTGCCTGGCAGCGACTGTCAAATGCTGGTCTCGGATGTCGTATGATGACAGTATCGTGCTACCATGACGTGACGAAAGGGAATCACGGAGAGGTGGCGCATGCGGGCCGTTGTTCAGAGGGTTTCAAAGGCAGAAGTCACGGTAGGCGGAAAGGCGACCGGAGCCATAGGAAACGGGCTTCTTGTGCTGCTTGCCGTCGCGCCGGAAGACGGCGGCGAAGAAGTTGCGTACATGATTCGCAAACTGAGCGGCCTTCGCATCTTCCCGGATGATGCCGGGCTCATGAACCGTTCCATCGCGGATGTAGGTGGATCGTTTCTTGTCGTCAGTCAGTTCACGCTGTACGGCGACGTCGCTCGGGGGAACAGGCCCAGCTTCACGAAAGCCGCTTGCGGCGAACACGCCGAGGCACTGTACACACAAGTATGCTCCGGGTTGAAGGCTGTCGGTTTCGACGTGCAGACGGGCGTCTTCGGCGCGCACATGGAGGTATGCCTCGTCAACGACGGGCCGGTGACCCTCATCGTCGATACCGGCACGCGAACCGGCTGAGAGGTCGGGAGCTACCGTGAGAGAGAACAAAGCCGGAGCTTCTGGCTCCGGCTTTGCGTTTGTTGCCCGAGGGGGATCTAGGATGTCAGGGACTGATTTGCGTGAGCGACTGCGGTCTCCAGGACATCAAAGGCTTCGTTGATCTGGTCGTCCGTGATCTCAAGAGATACCAGCATGCGGATGCAATTACCGTAGATGCCGGAACCAGCCACCAGGACTCCGTTGTGAAGGCATTCCCTGATGATCTGCCCATTGAGCTGTGTCGCGGGCTCACGGGTGGCATGATCCTTGACGAACTCGAGCGCCTGCATGGCGCCGATGCCTCGAACGTCGCCGATGATCTTGTATTGTTCCTTCCAAGAGTTCCAGCGTCCGCGGATGAGTGTGCCGAGAGCCGTGGCACGCTCGAGGAGGCGCTCGTCTCGGATGATGTCGATGACTTCGCTGGCGGCGCGGCAGGCAACCGGATTTCCAACGTATGTGCCACCTATGCTGCTGCCGGGAAGACGATCCATGATATCCTTGCGCGCGATGACGGCGGACAGAGGCATACCGGCGGCCAGGGACTTGGCTGTGCAGATCATGTCTGGAACAACGTTCCAGTGCTCGATAGAGAAGAATTTCCCTGTGCGCCCCACTCCGGCTTGGATCTCGTCGGCTACCAGGAGGATGCCGTATCTATGCGCCACCTCTTCGAGCATCTCCAGGAAGCCGTCGGAGGGAACGCGGAAGCCGCCCTCGCCCTGGATCGGTTCGACGACGATACATGCTACGGTAGAGGGATCGACATACGTGGTCAGCAGTTTTTCCCATTGGTCGACGGTGATGGAGGGATGATAAGGTGTCACGAAAGGCATGCGGTACACGTCAGGGGCAAAGGGGCCGAAACCAGCCTTATATGGTTTCGCCTTGTGGGTCATCGTCATGGTGAGCAGGGTGCGTCCGTGGAACGCACGATCGAAAACGACGACGCCGTTTCTGCCCGAGACATGCCGTGAGATCTTCACGGCGTTCTCGATCGCCTCTGCCCCATTATTGAAGAGGGCGACAGATTTCTCAAAGTCGCCGGGGGCGAGTTTGGCAAGTTTCTCGCAGACCGTGATATACGGCTCATAGGGCACGGACGTGAAATCGGTGTGCAGGTAGTGATCCGCCTGGTCCTTGATCGCCGCTACGACGCGCGGGTGTGAGTGTCCGACCGCCATGCATCCCCAACCGCCGGTGAGGTCGATGAAGGTATTGCCGTCGACGTCGGTTACCAGAGCTCCATGTCCCTCAGCGATCCAGGCAGGCGAGAGCGCGTCGCACATCGGCGCTGCAACGACCTTGGCCTCCCTCTTGGCAAGCTCCGTGGACTTCGGTCCCGGAACGGCCGTCTTGAGTGATATGAACTTTCCCATGATAGCCTCCCTTTCTCTTGATGAGGATGCTGCTATTCCCCGTTTTCATGCATACTTTTCAGCATATGGCAATAGGTGCCGTTGTCAACGGAATGACGTTCCATACAGCGGGAGCATCGTTCCGCAGACTGGTTGTTCGCCCTTCTTTCCGATGTATGATGGGATGGCTCCGATGCGCGGCTTGCGGTCATGCGGTCCGACAGGAGTGGTAACCAGCCGGAGGGGTAGACATGGAAAACTACATACTGGCGCTTGATCAAGGCACATCCAGTTCCCGTGCGATTCTCTTTGACACATACGGAAGGCCCGTTGCCAGCGATTCCAGGCCCTTTACGCAGATTTACCCGCGGCCGGGCTGGGTGGAGCAGAACCCGGAGGAGATATGGAGTTCTCAGCTTGCGGCGGCCCGGGCAGTTCTGGAAAAAGCGGGGATCGGTGCCGACCGGGTCATCTCCATCGGCATAGCGAATCAACGGGAAACGACGATCGTCTGGGACAGACGGACGGGTCGCCCAGTGTGCAATGCGATCGTGTGGCAATGCAGGAGAACCGCGGCACAGTGTGAAACATTGAAACGCGCCGGCTGCGAGCAGCTTGTGCGAGAACGCACCGGATTGGTGCTGGATGCTTATTTTTCCGGAACGAAGATCGCTTGGATCCTTGACAACATCGACGGTGTACGGGCGCGCTCCGATCGTGGCGAGCTGGCTTTCGGAACCGTGGATTCCTGGCTGGTCTGGAATCTGACAGGTGGCAAGGTGCATGCGACGGATGTCTCCAACGCGTCGCGGACCATGCTGTATGATATCCACAAGCGTTCCTGGGACGATGAATTGCTCGCGATGCTGAACGTTCCCCATTCGTTGCTTCCCGTTGTCCGGCAATCGAGCGGAATCATCGGCTACACGACCGCCGATCTGTTCGGGAGAGAGATCCCGATTGCGGGGGTGGCGGGAGATCAACAGGCTGCTCTGTTTGGCCAGACGTGCTTTGAGCGCGGAGATGTCAAGGTAACCTATGGAACCGGAAGTTTCATCCTGGTGAATACCGGCGAGGAAGCCGTACGCTCGACGCATGGCATGCTGGCGACAGTAGCCTGGGAAATCGATGGGCATGTCACCTATGCGCTCGAGGGCAGCGTCTTCGTCGCGGGCGCGGCAGTTCAATGGCTGAGAGATGGACTGGGTATCGTCGCCGCATCGTCCGAGACGGAGTCCTTGGCTCTCTCCGTTCCGGATACCGGTGGTGTGGTGGTCGTGCCTGCATTCACAGGCCTTGGCGCACCGGAATGGGACATGTACGCTCGGGGAGCCATTCTGGGGTTGACACGTGGAACGACGCGTGCGCATATCGTCAGGGCGACACTCGAGGGTATCGCATGTTCGGTGAAAGACGTTATCGACGCCATGGTCGAGGAAGCTGGATCGCCTGTCACTGCTCTCAAAGCGGATGGCGGAGCAAGCCGCAATGGATTTCTCATGCAGTTTCAAAGTGACATCCTTGGACGCCCTGTGTCAGTGCCGTCCTGCGTGGAGACAACAGCACGCGGCGTTGCTTTCCTTGCCGGATTGGCAACGGGGGTATGGACGGGTTGCCCGGAACTGAAGAATCTCTGTGACATAGAACGTTCTTACGCCCCCGTCCTGCTGCCCGCGGACCGCGATCACCTCTACGCAAGGTGGCGCAAGGGCGTGGCGAGATCACGGGCTTGGGCGGATGAGTAGGAAGTTGGACCGTGCGACGTCGGCGATCGACGTCGTCATCATTGGAGCGGGCGTCGTCGGGTGTGCCATCGCACGAGAGCTGAGCAGGTATGAGGTCAGAGTCGTTGTTTGCGAGGCAGCGGCGGAGGCGGGCCAGGGCGGAGCGAGCAAAGCGAATACCGGCATCCTGCACGCGGGATATGATCCTCTGCCGGGGACGCTCATGGCGCGATTGTGCGTCCGTGGCAACGCTCTGTACGACCGGATTTGCGCTGACCTCGGCATCCAGATCGTTCGCAACGGGACGCTCGTCGTGGCAATGTCTGTAGAGGAGCGATCTCACCTCGATGAGCTGTTGCAGCGCGGTCTGGCAAACGGGGTATCCGGTATGCGTGTTCTGACGCGAGACGAGCTCCTGGCACTGGAACCTCGGCTGAATCCCAAGGCAGACAGCGCGTTGTTTGCCGGAACCGGTGGCACGGTCGAGCCCTATGAGGTAACGATCGTGTTGGCGGAGAATGCCGCCGTCAATGGCGTCGAATTCCTTTTTGAGTCGCCGGTGCGCGGGATTCGGAGCGTACGGGGAAGTTGGGAGGTGGCGATCGACCGTCGCATCCTGCAGACGAGATTCATCGTAAATGCAGCGGGGCTGTTTGCAGACGACATTAGTGCTATGGCGGGCGCAGGGGATTTCACACTCTATCCCCGGCGGGGAGAATATGTGCTCATCGAGAATCAACTTGACTATGAGGTGCACCGTCCCGTCTTTCAGGTTCCTACAACGCGAGGGAAAGGAATCGTCGTGAGTCGCACGGTTGATGGCACGATCATCGCCGGGCCTACGGCGGATGACGGGGACGACAAGGAGTCCACGGCGACGACGACCGATGGACTTGCCCGGACACTGGCCGGGGCACGCCGCAGCGTCCCCATGCTGGACAGCCGTCACGTCATAGCCCAATTTGTCGGTAACAGAGCAGTCATGAAGGAGAGGGACGACTTTCTGATAGAAATCGGAGCCCCGCGTTTCGTCAACGTCGCCGGCATCAAATCTCCCGGGTTGACCGCCGCCCCGGCAATTGCCGAATACGTAGTCGGCCTGCTGGGAGAGGAAGGATTGAAACTTAGGAAGAATGTCGATTTTGTGGCGGAAAACGCTACGGAGATGCTCTTCCGTTGTTGCTCGGCAGAACAGCAGGAACGGATGATAGCCGGGGATCCATCATTTGGCCGTATCGTATGCCGATGCGAGTGTGTCACGGAAGGAGACGTCGTGCGCGCGATCAGGCGGCCGGCGGGTGCGCGGACGGTGGATGGTGTCAAATTCCGTACACGGGCCGGCATGGGGCGATGCCAGGCGGGTTTCTGTGAACCACGCGTCGTCGACATACTTGCGCGGGAGCTTACGTCAAGTGCTCTCGCTGTGACAAAGTGCGGTCCGGGATCAGAGATTCTCGTCGGCAACCTGCGGCCGGAAGGAGGACATAATGCTTGATCTTATCATTCGCAACGCGCGACTTCGGGAAGATGGCTCTTGTGTGGACATCGGCATCTCCGAGGGGAAGTTCGCAGAGATTACGGCGGGACTATCGGCGCCGGCCCATGAAACGATCGACGCAATGGCATGTTTCGTGACTCCGCCGTTTGTCGAATCTCACGTCCACTTGGATACGGCGCTGACAGCGGGTGAACCGAGATGGAACGAGAGCGGCACGTTGTTTGAGGGCATCGAGCGATGGTCAGAACGGAAAGCGACGCTGACGGAAGACGACGTCGTGCGTCGCGCGACGAAGGCGATCGAATGGGAAGTCGCGCACGGCGTGCTGCATATCCGCTCGCATGTCGATGTCTGTGATCCCACACTGACGGCGATGCGCGCGATGATCAAGGTGAAGCAGTCGATGGCTCCACTTGTCAACATCCAGCTGGTCGCCTTTCCACAGGATGGGATCCTGAGTTCTGATACGGTGCCTGCGCAAATGGAGGAAGCTGTACGCCTCGGCGCGGATGCTGTCGGAGCGATTCCACACTATGAGTTGACCCGTGAGGACGGTGTGGAGTCGTTGAAAATCGCTGTTGGGCTTGCAGAGAAGTACGGTCGTCTGGTAGACGTGCATTGCGACGAGATCGATGATGAGCAGTCGAGATTCGTCGAAGTGCTGTCGGCTCTGGCACTGCGGACGGGATTGAGAGACAGGGTGACGGCGAGCCATACGACAGCCATGCACAGCTACGGAGGAGCATACGCCTCCAAGCTGCTGCGGTTCTGTGCGCGCAGCGGCTTGAACTTCGTGGCCAACCCCCTTGTCAATATCCATTTACAGGGCCGCTTCGACACATACCCCAAGCGGCGCGGCGTGACACGCATCAAGGAAATGGCCGCCATGGGCATCAACGTCAGCTTGGGTCATGACGACATCCTTGACCCGTGGTATCCGATGGGATGCGGGAGCATGCTCGACGTTGCCCATATGGCAGTCCATGCAGCGCAGATGACGGGGCGGGACGAGATGCGGACCGTATTTCACATGGTTACGGACGCCGGCGCCCGAACGCTGTATCTGGGAACATCATATGGAATCGTCGTAGGGAACCCTGCCGATCTTGTTCTTCTTGATGCCGTGGACGAACTGGACGCTTTGCGCAGGCAGTCAGCTGCGCGAGTCGTCATCAGCAAGGGGCGGGTGGTTGCGCGGACGACGCCTGCAGTCACGACCGTCTCTCTTGGAGGATCGCCCCATGGCGTGGACTATGCCCGCTGACGCAGCGACAGACCAGTGAATACCGACTACGATCTCATCGTCGTCGGAGGCGGTCCCGCCGGCCTTGCCGCGGCTATCGCCGCACATGAAAACGGTCTGACGGACGTTCTGGTCATTGAACGGGACCGCTTTCTGGGTGGGATCCTGAACCAATGCATCCATACCGGCTTTGGTCTCCGGGAGTTCAAAGAAGATCTCACTGGTCCAGAGTACGCGCAGTGTTTCATCGACCAGGCGCGTGCGTGCGGCATTTCCTGTCTTGTGGACGCGATGGTGCTGGAACTGACGGGCGACAGGACAATAACCGCCATTTCCCCCGTGTACGGGCGTCTCGTCCTCCATGCGTCCGCCATCGTTCTTGCGATGGGATGCAGGGAACGAACGCGGGCATCGATCATGGTGCCGGGGACGCGGCCTGCAGGAGTCATG
>JAKLHS010000026.1 GCA_022710025.1 Caldisericota bacterium
GGGAATAGCTGGTTCTCTCCGAAATGCATTTAGGTGCAGCGGCAGGCCAGATAGCAGGCGGGGGTAGAGCACTGAATGGACTAGGGGCCTCACCAGGTTTCCAAACCCAATCAAACTCCGAATACCGTCTGTCCGTATCCTGCCAGTGAGACCGTGGGTACTAAGATTCATGGTCAAAAGGGGAACAGCCCAGACCGTCAGCTAAGGTCCCTAAGATATGCTCAGTGCTAGAGAAGGATGTGGGGTTACTCAAACAGCCAGGAGGTTAGCTCAGAAGCAGCTACCCTTTAAAGAGTGCGTAACAGCTCACTGGTCGAGTGATCCTGCGCCGAAAATGTAGAGGGGCTAAGCATATCACCGAAGCTGCGGATTTCGCCCTCGTGGCGGAGTGGTAGGAGAGCGTTCGTGTCGCAGAGAAGGCATACCGGAAGGAGTGCTGGAGTGGCACGAAGTGAGAATGTCGGCTTAAGTAGCGCATAAACGAGTGAGAATCTCGTTCGCCGGAAATCTAAGGTTTCCTGGGGAAGGCTCGTCCTCCCAGGGTTAGCCGGTCCTAAGGCGAGGCCGAAAGGCGTAGCTGATGGAGAACGGGTTAATAGTCCCGTGCTGCCATGCTTCGTTTGAAGGATGGGGTGGTACAGAAGGATACGCTGTGCGCGACCGTTGGTAGTTCGCGTCCAAGCAGCGAGGGTGGGATGGCCGGCAAAACCGCCGCCCCGTGTGCCTGAGCTGTGATGGGGAGCCGCAAGGTGAAGCAGCCGATTTCATGCTGGCAGGAAAAACCTCTCACGAGAAGTATGGCATCCGTACCGCAAACCAACACAGGTAGATTGGGAGAAGACTCCCAAGGCGTGCGAAAGAACCCTCTTTAAGGAACTCGGCAAAAAGGTCCCGTAACTTCGGAAGAAGGGATGCCTCCGCGAGGAGGCCACAGGAAATAGGCTCAAGCGACTGTTTAACAAAAACACAGGTCTCTGCTAAGTCGTAAGACGACGTATAGGGGCTGACGCCTGCCCGGTGCTGGAAGGTTACAGAGAGGAGTCAGTGGGGTTCGCCCCGCGAAGCCCTGAACTTAAGCCCCAGTGAACGGCGGCCGTAACTATAACGGTCCTAAGGTAGCGAAATACCTTGTCGGGCAAGTTCCGACGCGCATGAATGGCGTAACGACTTGAGCGCTGTCTCAAAGAGGGATTCGGTGAAATAGTAGTGCCCGTACAGATACGGGCTACGTGTGGCAGGACGGGAAGACCCCGTAGAGCTTTACTGTACTCTGATATTGAATTTTGGTTGTGGTTGCACAGGATAGATGGGAGACTTGGAATCTGGGGCTTTGGCTTCAGGGGAGTCGTCCTTGGGATACCATCCTTCTTCAACTAGACTTCTAACTCCTCGCCCTGAAGCGGGCAGGAGGACAATGTCAGACGGGCAGTTTGACTGGGGCGGTCGCCTCCCAAAGAGTAACGGAGGCGCCCAAAGGTTCCCTCAGGCTGTTTGGAAATCAGCCATAGAGTGTAAAGGCATAAGGGAGCTTGACTGCGAGAGAGACATCTCGAGCAGACACGAAAGTGGGGCTTAGTGATCTGGTGGTTGCAGCATGGAATGGCCATCACTCAACGAATAAAAGCTACCTCGGGGATAACAGGCTTATCCTTCCCGAGAGTCCACATCGACGGGAGGGTTTGGCACCTCGATGTCGGCTCGTCCTATCCTGGAGCTGGAGCAGGTTCCAAGGGTCCGGCTGTTCGCCGGTTAAAAGGGCACGCGAGCTGGGTTCAGAACGTCGTAAGACAGTTCGGTCCTTATCCGCCACATGTGTTAGAGATTTGACGAGATTTCCCGGTAGTACGAGAGGACCCCGGGAAGTCGACCGCTGGTGTACCAGTTGTCCCGCCAGGGGCACGGAGCTGGGTAGCTATGTCGACATGGGATAAGTGCTGAAGGCATATAAGCGCGAAGCCCACTCGAAGACGTGATCTCTCACCGTCGCAAGACGGGGTAGACCCCTGGTAGACTACCAGGTTGATAGGCTGGAGGTGAGAGCGCAGCAATGCGTTGAGCTGACCAGTACTAATCGGTCGGGGACGTAATTGGCTCGTACAGTTTTGAGGGTGCGGAGACGACTCCTGCATCCGTTCAAGCAAAGACATGACTCTGGTGGTCATAGCGTCGGGGAAACACCCGTTCCCACTCCGAACACGGAAGTGAAGCCCGACACGCCGATGGTACTAATGGGGAAGCCCGTTGGAAGAGTAGGTCGCTGCCAGGGTCATGTCTTTTTCCATATCCCAGCCTCTCCCGCAGGGTTGCATTTTCAGGGAGGAAGGAGAGACTATCTACAAACAGCGACAGGATGTGCTATACTGCCCACACAAACATCCCGATACCGCATCTGCTGTGGGGAAGGGTTCTCTTCCCCCTCCGGGGCGACGCTGAAAGGGAGGAGATCTCGTGACAGGGGTTTGGGAGACCGTTCCTCGCATCGCATATCTTATTGCGTGTTTCGTAGTGGGCACGTTCATGGGCAGTTTCATCAGCGTGCTGGCCTATCGCATTCCCCGTAACGAGCAGTGGATACGCGGTCACTCGCACTGCCCGGCGTGTGGCCATCAGCTCGGGGCGCTGGATCTCGTGCCGGTCTGGAGCTATGTCTTTCTCCGGGGCCGCTGCCGATACTGCAGTGCACGCATCGGAGCGCGATACCTGTGGACCGAGCTGGTGGCGGGTGGACTGTTTGCAGGTATCGGGTGGGCGCTCGGATGGAGCGTGGACGCACTGAAGATCGGCATCATGACCGTTCTGGCACTTGCCGTTGGCATCATCGATTTCGAGACGGGGCTTGTCCCGGACGCCTTGGTTTTACCGGGAACAGCGATCGGCGTGGCTTTTGGCGCTTTGTCCGGGTGGCGGGGTCTGCTTGGATCCGCCGGAGGGGCAATCATCGGCGCCGGGCTCTTCGCCCTTATCATCCTGCTGTCACGAGGGGGCATGGGGTGGGGGGACGCGACGCTGGGACTTATGCTCGGTTCGTTTCTCGGATGGCGACTGGCTATCGTTTTTCTCGTTCTCGCATTCGTGATCGGGGCGGCCGTGGGCGTCATCCTTATGGTGTTTTTCAAGAAGAAAGGCAAGGACGCGATGCCATTTGGCCCTGCGATGGCGCTCGGCGCGTATATTGCGGCTCTCGCAGGGAAGAATCTGATCAACTGGTACCTGGAAACCCTGTTCTACCGGTAGGGGTCGAGCGGGCCAGCGCTCAAGGAGGCATCTTGTGCTAGGCATAGGCAAGAAGGCAACACCGATCATAGGCGTCGACATCGGATCAAGTACGATCAAAGTAGCGCAGTTTCGGGAGGACAAATCCGGGCTGAGCCTGGTGAACTTCGGGGTCGTTCCTACGCCCGAAGGAGCGATCCTGGACAGCAAGATCGCCAAAGCTGACGTCATCAGCGAGGCGCTGGGCTCGTTGCTCTCTCTGCATTCTTTTGTCGGGAGGCGTGTCTCGGCTTCCGTTTCAGGACAGCTTGTCACAGTCAAACAGATCACTATCGACGAAATTCCGCGCCAGCCGCTCGGCGATATCGTGAAGTGGGAGATCGAGAAACACATTTCCTACCCCATCGATGAAGCGGTCATGGATTACCAGGTTCTTTCTCGCTCCCAGACTGAGGACGGAGGCGTCAAAGCCAATTGCCTGGTGGCCGTCGCTCCGCTGGAGATCGTCAATGCGCTTGTCGACGTCTTGCGAAGGACGCAGCTGGAAGCCGTCTTTATCGAGGTGGAACCGTTTGCCGAATTGCGGCTCGTCGACTATGTCTCGTACAAGCGGCCGGACCTGGACGCCAAGACGGTCGTCCTCGTGAACATCGGCTCCAACATTACGTCGATCAACGTTGCGGATCAGTCGATGATCCGGCTTACGCGCATGCTTCCGTTCGGCGGTGCCCGAATCTCTCAGTCGATAGCTTCGGGACTCGGTATTGGAACGGAACGTGCAGACGAGCTCAAGCAGGAGGTCGTGAACGTACACCCCGACGCCGGCCTGGAGACAGGCAGCGAGGCGGAACGGGCAACATCCTCCGCCCTTCCGGTGATCGACGAGCTGGTGCTCGAGATCCGTCGCTCACTCAACTACTACACTACGCGGTTTGAGAGCGATCGTCCGCTGCATCTCATCCTGTCAGGCGGGACAGCCAATCTCAAGGGTATTGCGGAATATATCGAACTGTCGACTGGTTTCACGGTAGAGATGAATCGGTTGCTGCTCGATGTCGCCAAGTATGACCCCAGTATGTTCACGGAATCCTATCTCAACGAGATGGCCCCGATGTTCAGCGTCGCGACTGGTCTGTCGCTGCGCGAATTCGAGGAAAAAGCAGCCAGGAAGCGGGTGAAGGGTCATCAGGCCAAGCCTGTCGATGCCGGCGAGAGCCTGCTGACGTATCGCCCCGGCTCGGAGGGACTGTGATGATTACCATCAATCTGGTTCCACAGGCGCGCAAGCGCAGGCACGCCCAACTCAGCCGTGAGGACAAAACGCTCATCTTTGCTGCCGCTTTTATCCTGTTCCTCCTCGGGGCAAGCTGGGGCTACACCAGGTATCTGGCGTACAGGGCACAGACGCACTTGAACGAGACGAACACCGCCATTGCTTCACTGAACGGTGAGCAGAAGCTGCTGGATCTGAACCGGGCACTGGCACAGCGATCACTAGCAATGGAAACGAACATCTCGAACGCCGTCAGGCTCCAGGTAAACACCAACAAGATTCTGGACGACATTGCACGGGATCTGCCAAAAGCATGTGTCCTGACGCAGACCCAGATCGACGTCGTGCCCGGCACGGTGCAACTGACAGCCACGAGTCTCCAATTTCTGGATCTGGTGCGCTTCTTCAATGCGCTATCGGCCGATACCGCATTCAAGGACGTGCGCATCGATGGTTATCAGGTTCCATACAATACCACGGGAACGGTCCAGGGCGGCGTCATACCCAAGGCAACGATGAACTTGTCGCTGACGTGGGCAGAGGGAGGGCAGAATGGGTAAAAACGTATCGATGAAAGTGATTCTCTTCGTCCTCCTGCTGATCGTTGTGCTTTTTGTGTTCTATCGGTATGCGTTGAGCCCCCAGCTTGCGCGCCTGCGCGACTTGAACGACCAGGTGGCGCAGGCGGAGGCCAAGCTGAGTGAGCTGAGAGAGGTTCAGCGTCTCCACGATGCCTTCGTACGGCAAAACGAGGACTATACCGCATGGATCGCCAAGCTGGCGGAGATCACGCCCGTGACCTTTGACCAGCATACGCACACGCAGTTCCTTCTGGACCTGCAGGCGGTTGGCAAAGCGGCTGGCATCACGTACACGGGCATCCAGGTCTCTGACCAGTCCATGGGTCGGGGAGCGGCTGCAGAGAAGCCGGTCGAGATCAACTTGGCAAAAGTCGTCGGGGTGACGATGAATTTTACGGCCAAGGACTACTGGACCGTTCGTCGGTTCGAGGACATGCTACGGAACAAATTCAAGTACCTCGTCGTCAAGTCGGAGCTGAGCGTGTCGCGATCTGCCGCCACAGGCGGTGCGGCACAGGTGAACCCATATACATGCTCCATGACGGCATGGATGGTGCTGAGTCCTGACGCTGCAGTGTTGACTGCGCCGACGGCGCAGTAGGGGGCGCATGATGGAGCAGAAAGCAGTCAAGAAGACGGTACAAGCGATCCCGGCAGGCAAGAAAGCTGCACCGAGGCAGCGAAGGCAATCCAGGGTACGGATTTCACCAGGGACGTGGATCTTCATTGCGCTCCTGATCACAGTCTTTGCAGTATGGAACTTCTACTTCCTGCCACGCATGGGGCAGACCGAGATCGTGACCCCACCGCCACAGGTCTTCCAAGTTGCGCAGCACCGCTTCCTCGACGTCGTCAACGCACAGCTCAAGACAAGGCAATCCTACCTGACAGTGACGCCCCAGCCCGTACCAGCCGAGACGGGCAAGACAAACCCATTCGAATAACAGGACAGGAGATGGATCATGGAAAATGAGTATTATGGCGCGCGCGTCGCGCGGCTGAGTCAACGTATGGCCGATGCGAACATTGATGCATTCTTCACGCTCGCTGCACCCAGCATGCGGTACCTTACCGGGTTCACCGGCGAGGAAGGTTTTCTGCTCGCTTTGCAGGACGAGATGCATCTCATTGTCGATGGCAGGTTTACGACACAGGCTCAGGAAGAGTGTCCATGGGTCGACGTCATAGAGTACAAGGGGCAATTCACGAGCGCACTGGCGGGATTGCTGATATCCCGGAGGATCCACTGGCTCGGGTTCGAGAAGGAGCGGATTTCCTATGTGCAGGCGGAGCAGATGCGTGCTGCTCTGCCGTCGATTGCGATGATAGCCACGGAACAGGTCGTCGAAGGCATGCGTGCGGTCAAGGATGCGCGGGAGCTTGAGCTGATGCGATCAGCCGGCCGCATAGCGGACACCGCATACGATGCCATGATTTGTCGACTCAGGCCCGGTATGGCCGAGAACGAGGCGGCAGCTCTGCTGGAATATGAAATGCGAAAAGCGGGCGCGCAGGGCACAAGTTTCTCTACCATCGTTGGCTCTGGAGCGCGGGGCGCGTTGCCGCACGGCATCGCATCCGACAAGGTCATTGAAGCGAACGACGTTGTCGTCATCGATTTTGGCGTCTGCTACAAGGGCTACATGAGCGACTGTACCAGGACGGTGGCTTTCGGAGATCAGCCGCGTGACGTCATGGATGCATATGCGCGTCTTCTGGAAGCGCAACAGCTTGGTCTGAGCCGGATCCAGGCTGGCGTGAGTTCGCGATCGGTCGATACGGCAGTACGCGACAATCTGGGTGAGCATGACTTGTCGAAGTACTTCACCCACGGTCTGGGGCACGGCGTCGGTCTTGAGATCCACGAAGCGCCGCGACTGTCACAGGGAACGGATACCGTTTTGGAAGCTGGACACGTTGTGACGTGTGAGCCCGGTATCTACCTTCCGGGCCGATACGGCATGCGCATCGAGGATACCGTCATTGTGACGGGAGGCGGATACGAACCGTTGACGGCATTGTCCAAGTCCCTTGTCCTTGTCTGACCGTCTTTGAGTGTGGCGCCGTGATGGGCGCTATCGCTTGACGCAACACATGTTGGCGTGTACAATACGCACGATTGCAAGCCCGTTACAGGAGGTACGACGTTGATTTCGGCCAATGAATTGCGCACAGGAGTAACGTTCGAGATAGATGGCCAGGCATTTGCGGTCATTCAGTTCACGCACATCAAACCCGGCAAGGGCTCACCGTTTGTCCGTCTCAAGATGAAAAACCTTATGACGGGTAATGTCATCGAGCAGACGTTCCGCCCGGATGAGAAGGTCAAGAGCGCATATCTTGAACACAAGAAGATGCAATACTTGTACGAAACCGATGGAGTCTACACGTTCATGGACTCCGAGACGTACGAACAGATCGGCCTGACAAAGGAAGATCTCGGGGATGCAGTCAACTTCCTCATTGAGAATATCACGGTCGACGTCGTTTATTTTCAGGACAAGCCTGTCAGCGTTGAACTGCCGACATTCATCGAGGCCGCGATCACGCATACAGAACCGGGCGTCAAGGGCGATACCGCGACGGGCGCCAACAAACCAGCCCAGATAGAGACCGGCTTCACCGTCATGGTACCCCTGTTTGTCAACGAAGGGGACAAAATACGCATCGACACTCGCAGCGGGGAGTACCTGGAAAGGGTCAAGTAGCATATGGATACGGTCCTTATCACTGATGCCGCGCTGGAATCTCTGATCGTCCACGCGTGTATGTCCGATGA
>JAKLHS010000027.1 GCA_022710025.1 Caldisericota bacterium
AGGCCGGATGCGGTCGCCTTGGAATCATTGTTTTTCTACCGCAATGCGCGGACGGTTATGAAAGTGAGCGAAGCACGAGGCGTCATAGTACTGGCAATCGGCACCTGTCATGTTCCGGCCTATGAATATACACCGCAGCAGGTAAAGCAGGCCGTTTCCGCGTATGGGATGGAATCCAAGAAAAACGTAGAGATTGCTGTCCGTCAGATTCTAGGGGTTCAGGAGCGCATTACGCCCGATGATACGGCAGATGCAATTGCCATTGCTCTCTGCCATGCCTTCACGGGGCCGTATCGACATGCTGTCGACCAGGAGAACGCCGATGATAGCGTTGATTAGGGGAACTATCTATCGTAGGCTGGATACGGCGATTGTCGTGCTCGTAGGCGACATCGGATATGAGGTACGTGTTATCGACGCTACTGCATATACAGTGGGAGAACAGGTAGAACTTCAGACCTACCACGTTGTCAAGGAGGACAGGCAGGAGTTGTACGGTTTTGCAGAGGAACTGGACTATGGCGTCTTTGCCGATCTCGTGGAACATGTTCCCGGGGTGGGAGCCAAGACCGCTCTCAACCTGCTGCGATCTGTCACTGCTACTCGATTGATCGAGGCAGTTCGTGAGCAGAATGTAGCAGCTTTGACGGCAGCGCCGGGTGTTGGCAAGAAAAATGCAGAGCGCATCCTGATTGAGCTTCGCCCGATTGTCAACCGCAAATACAGCGAGCTTCTGCTGACACCGGGTGCCACCGGTTCGGAGACAACTGTTCTGGCTGAGGTGGAGATGGCCCTTCGATCATTGGGGTACTCACAGAGAGAGATCAGCGGCTCTCTCCGGGAGATTGGTCCAGCAAAGGACCGATCTGCGGAAGAGCTGGTCAGCGAAGCGCTCCAGCGCCTTTCCAGGAGATAGACGATGGCTGCTGGTCAGGAGAAACGCGTTCATCGGGCAGCCTTGGGCACAGAAAGGCGGTCGGCATCAGCCAATCAGATGTCTGAGAGCACTGGCGCAGCCGTACGCCCACACCGCCTTGAAGATTTTATCGGCCAGGAGCAGATACGGCGCAACCTGAGTGTCTTCATCCAAGCTGCGCTCAGCAGGGGGGAGCCTCTGGATCATTGTCTTTTGTATGGTCCTCCAGGGTTAGGCAAGACCACCTTGTCGCAGATCATTGCCTCTGAGCTTGGTGTACGGTTTAAGTACACGAGTGGTCCGGCACTGACACGCGCTGGGGACTTGGCGAGCATCCTTGCATCGCTGAGCGATAGAGACGTGCTGTTCATAGACGAGATTCATCGGCTTCCTCCGGCAGTCGAGGAGAGTCTGTATTCGGCAATGGAAGATTTCCAGCTGCCGATTGTTCTCGGCAAGGGGCCGAGCGCCAAGACGCTTACCATACCGCTCAAACCGTTTACGCTCATCGGAGCGACGACACGGTACGGGATGTTGTCTGCACCCCTTCGTGATCGGTTTGGCATCGTGATGCGCATGGATCCCTATGATGAGGAGGATCTTGCGACTATCGTCACCAACGCTGCAGAGCGGCTGACGACGAGATTGGAACCGGCGGCGGCGCATCGCATAGCGTCACGGTCTCGCGGCATTCCCAGGATCGCCCTGCGTAACCTGAAGCGTATCCGTGACTATCTTGCCTATGCAGGAGGGAACATCATTGATGTCCACTTGGTCGACGAAGCATTTTCCCGACTGAACATAGACAAGTATGGACTGCTTGACACGGATCGTCGCCTGCTCGAAGCTATCGACGACAAATTTCGTGGTGGGCCGGTCGGATTGGATAGTCTGGCATCGGCGATCAGTGAGGACCCCGATACGGTCTCCATGGTCATCGAGCCATATCTTGTACAACTCAACCTTATTGCGCGGACAAGCCAGGGACGTATTATCACGGATCTCGGGCGAAAATACCTCAAGACATACGAGATGTCGGCCGGCTCATCAGATGACGTCCTCTTCTAGAGAGCGGAATCTTTCGGCCTTGATAACAGCCGGGAATCCTGTACAATTGATGCGAGCCTGTTCGACTGCGAGGGCTCGCCAGTACTCACAATACGGAGAGATGGCCGAGTGGCTGAAGGCACTCGCCTGCTAAGCGAGTGGGTGGCTAATACCGCCTCCCGGGTCCGAATCCCGGTCTCTCCGCCATTCCTAATTTGAGGGCACTCTGCTATGCTTCTTGCCATCGATGTCGGGAACACAAACATAGTCGTCGGGCTTTTCGAGCGGGACATGCTGCTGGAAAACTGGCGCCTGACTACTGACCGGGGCAAGACCGCAGATGAGTATGGTGTATTCATCCGAAGCCTGTTTCAAGACGCTCGGGTTGCATTGGATGAGGTCGATTCAGTGGTCTTGGCGTCGGTGGTTCCGCCTCTTACCCCCATCATGCGTCGTCTCATCGATCGACTGTTTCATGTGAAGCCTCTCTTTGTATCGGCCACTCTTGCGACGGGCATCCGATGGGAAGTAGAGAATCCGGCGGATATGGGCGCTGATCGGATTGCGGATTGCGTAGGCGGGTACGTGAAGTATGGAGGCCCGTGCATTATCATCGATATGGGTACGGCTACGACGTTCAACTTTATCACCGAGGATGGCCGCTATCTTGGAGGGTCCATCGCGCCTGGCGTTCTGAGCTCAAGCGAATCCCTGTTCACCAAAACGGCAAAATTGCCACGCATCGAACTGGATCGCCCGGAGTCGAGTCTCGGCGCGAATACGATTACGCAGATGCAGGCCGGTGTCGTCTGGGGCATGGTGTTCATGGTAGAAGGCATGATTCAGCGGATGCGTAACGAAACGTGTAGTCCGGGTGCCAAGGTCATCCTCACGGGTGGTCTTTCCAGTGTCGTTGTGTCAGGTCTCCAGACCTCATGTATCCATGACCCCAATCTCACTTTGGATGGATTGCGCATTCTCTTCAATCTGAACAGGGAAGCTGCGTTGTGAGAATAGGAACTCTGGAGCTTGACGGGCGCGTGTTGCTCGCGCCCCTTGCAGGGTATGGAGATGCCCCCTTCCGGGTGCTTTGCAGACGCCATGGCGCAGCCATGGTGTATACGGAGATGGTCTCATCGCTGGGCATCAAGTTTAGCAACAGCAAGACGTTTGAGATGCTGTCGCTGGATCCGGCGGAACATCCAGTGGATGTTCAGATCTTCGGCGCCAGGCCCGAAGCCATGGCTGCAGCGGCAGATGCGCTGGTTCGTGCCGGCGCAGACGCTATCGACATCAACATGGGCTGTCCGGAGCCAAAGATCGTGAAGACAGGCGCGGGATCGGCCTTGCTGAAAAATCTTCCGCTCATTGACGAGATTACGGCTGCAGTCACGCGTGCGTCTGCCCTTCCCGTGACCGTGAAAATTCGGAAAGGATTCCTGATTGACGACGACGTTACCGAAGAAATCTTGGCTATATGCGAAAAGAACGGTGTAGCGGCATTGACGATTCATGGCAGCACAGCAGTACAGGGGCGATCCGGATCCAAGGACTGGGATGTCATCGCTGCTGCCAAAGAACGTGCCACCATACCGATCATAGCGAATGGGGGCGTGAAGAAGGCAGAAGATGCCCGGAAGTTTCTTGACTATACTGGAGCAGACTTCGTCATGGTCGGCAGAGCTGCCTTGGGCAACCCGTGGATTTTCGACCAAATCAGGGATGTGCTGCAAGGGAAACCTCTTCGAGAACCGACGATCGAGGAACGTTTTGCAGTGATGGTAGAGCACGTTGACCGCGAGGTAGCTCTCAAGGGTGAAGCAATCGGGGTCAAGGAGATGCGCAAGCATCTGGCTTTCTATTTCAGAGGGCTCCCCGAGGCAACAACATATCGTGGTCGCATCAATGCCGTGAAGGAGCACCGCCAGCTCATCCAGATGCTGGACGAATATCATATGCTTTGTATCAGTGCCGGTGAGGAGGTACGTCGTGACACATGATGAGGAAGAACGCTTCGACGAAGAGATCGAGATCACGAACGCCCGTGAGGACGAGGAAGAGAAGCTTTACATAAGCCCTTTGCAAAAGAAAAAAATGCAGGAAGAGCTCGACAGGCTGAAAACGAAAGAACGGTTGCGCATCGCCGAGCGCATCAAAGAAGCCAAGAGCTTCGGTGATTTGTCGGAGAACGCGGAATACGAAGAAGCTAAAAAGGAACAAGCATTCATCGAAGGTACGATCATGGACTTGGAACGGCAACTGGAACATTCAGTTGTCATAGAGCACAGCGATGCCGGAACCGGTGAAGTACACATGGGATGCAGGGTTCAGGTGCTGGACATCGATACGGAAAAACAGCGGTGGTTCACTATTGTCGGCAATTTGGAGGCTAACCCCGCTGAAGGTCACATTTCTATCGACAGCCCCGTGGGGAAGGCGCTCATGGGAAAACATGAGAAAGAGACCGTCGCAGTCCGTATTCCCAAGGGACGCGTCTCCTACAGGATCCTGTCGATAGAGAAGGTGTAGTGGTGCTTACCCTCAACGAAGTCGAGCTCAGTCGCAGGGACAAGATCGAGGAGCTACGTTCGCAGGGCGTGGACCCATTTGGACACAGTTTTGCGGACGCAGTGCCGACGGCATACATAGCCGAACATTTCGAGGAGCTGGGGAATGCGGTCGTACGTGCCCGCGGACGCATCATGGCTATCCGGGGACACGGTAAGGCATGCTTTCTCGAAATAGCCGACATGGCGGGCAGACTTCAGCTGTACGTGCGGTCTGACGACTTGAAGGAACCCGATTACGAGTGGTTCAAGAAGTATGTCGATGCTGGAGATATCGTGGGAGTTGAAGGAACCCTGTTCGTCACGAGGACCGGCGAGAAGACGTTAGCAGTGTCGAAGTTCTGGATGCTCTCTAAAGCCATTCGTACGCTGCCGGAAAAATTCCACGGCCTGACCGATGTTGAGATACGGTATCGACAGCGTTACGTGGATCTCATCGTCAATCCTGAAGTCCGACGTACCTTCGAGATGAGATCCCGTATCATCTCGCATATACGGCAATACCTGAATGACCGGGGATATCTGGAGGTTGAGACGCCCATCCTTCAACCGATCGCAGGCGGCGCTACCGCACGGCCGTTCGTTACCCATCACAATGCATTGGATCAGGACCTCTATTTGCGTATCGCGCCGGAGCTGTACCTCAAGCGCCTGCTCGTTGGAGGTTTTGAGAAGGTTTATGAAATCAACCGCAGTTTCCGCAACGAAGGGTTCGACACGGCACACAACCCCGAGTTTACCATGATGGAACTGTACGAGGCGTACTCCGATTTGACCGGCATGATGACGCTGACGGAGGATCTGATTCTCGACCTCGTTCAAAAGGTGACGGGGCAGATTACGCAGCGCATGGGAGAGCGGGAGATCAACTTTGCGGGGCCTTTTGCAAAAACAAGATTTGACGAAGCCTTGCGCACCTATGCCGGCGTCAGTCTCGAAGAACTACATGACGACGCGATCGCTCACCATAAGATCGAGGAGTTCGGCATTCGCATGGACAAATCATTCGAGTATGGCAACATAGTAAACGAGTTGTTCGACAAGACGGTGGAACCCAACTTCGTCAATCCAACATTTGTCTACGACTATCCGGTAGAGATCTCGCCCTTGGCAAAGCGACTGCCTGATGAGGTACAGAGGGTGCAACGTTTTGAGCTTTTTGCGGGAGGGATGGAAGTCGCCAATGCCTTCACGGAACTCAACGACCCCATTGATCAGGAAGAGCGGTTTGCCCGGCAAGCCGCCGCAAAAGCCAGAGGTGACGACGAGAGTCCTGCCATGGACTTCGACTACGTTCGTGCGCTGCAGTACGGCATGCCGCCGGCAGGGGGGCTCGGCATTGGGATTGACAGATTGATCATGCTGCTCCTGGGAGTCAGCTCCATCCGCGAGGTCATCCTCTTTCCACAGCTTAAGACGCGGGAGCAGGATTAATACAGTAGACGATATCGCGCAGGGAGGGTGAGGTGGCCAGGCCCCAGGTTCAGTACCGGTGCAGTGAGTGCGGCTACATCAGTGTCTCCAGACTCGGCAAGTGTCCAGAGTGTGGAACATGGGGTTCTCTGGTGGAGGAACTGCAGGCGCCGGTAACTGTCTCGCGGCTGTCACCCGACAGTGTCGGCTCCGTGACGATTCCTGATGAGGCGGAACTCGTTGTAGATGTCGAAAGCATACACGCGGAACAACGGATGAGCGCCGGCATCGGCCCATGGGATGAAGTATTGGGGGGCGGGCTCGTGGCAGGTTCCGCGATCCTGGTCGGCGGAGAACCGGGTATCGGGAAGTCGACGCTTGTACTGCAAGCTGCCTCCGCTTTGGGTCGACACGGTCGGATTCTGTACGTGAGCGGGGAAGAGTCAAGGCCCCAGATTCTGGGAAGGATCCGTCGTCTGGGTATCGGCCCCGAGAATCTTCTTCTTGCGACGACGAACTCACTCGGCGAGGCGCTGGCGATGGCCGAACGCGCGAGGCCCGTCGCCGTTGTTCTGGATTCGCTTCAGTCATTCTCTGCTGAGGAAGATTCGTTTGGTTCAGGGACTCCTGCTCAACTGAAGACAACAGCGGTGGCCATCGCTGGTTTTGCCAAGAAGACGGGGATATCTGCCATCATCGTGGGCCATGTCACCAAAGATGGATCCATCGCGGGTCCCAAGTATGTGGAGCACTTGGTGGATGCCGTTCTGTATATGGAAGGCGACCGTTTTGGCGCCTACAGACTGCTGCGGGCGGGGAAAAACCGATATGGTCGAAGCGGGGAGACGGGATTTTTCGAAATGGGATCATCGGGGCTTATTCCAGTAGCAGATCCGTCGAGCGCATTTGTTTCAGACGTGCATCACCTGCAAGCCGGCTCGATTGTCGTATCAGCTGTGCAAGGCAGTTTTGCTGTTCTCGTTGAAGTCCAATCGCTGGCAGCCACCAGCTTTTTGCCATCTCCGCGGCGCATAGCCACCGGGCTCGACTATGGCCGGCTGATGATTGCACTGGCCATTATTGAACGCCGCGCTGGAACAAGCTCTGCTGGCAAGGATATATATGTCAATATTTCGGGTGATTTCTCGGTAGAAGACCGAGGCATCGACCTTGCAGTCGGCCTTTCTCTCTACAGCACCATCCGCAATACAGCGATCCGGAACGGTGTCATGCCAATTGCAGAGGTGGGGCTGGCTGGCGACCTGCGCCCTGTATGCAACCTGCACCGCCGCCTGGAGCTGGGCGCGCGCATGGGATTTCGTGAATTTATCATCAGCGAGAAGAGCCGTGACGATCTCTCGGATCTGGACGGTCTCATGATCCACAGGAAAACATATATCGCAGAAGCTGTGGAAGTTGGATTCCGAGATTCTGGCGACTCCATCAGGGGTGTCTGATGCCGCACACTGCGTCACGCATTCCGATGATTCATGCGGTGATCGCGGCCGCCGGTAACAGCAGTCGATTTGGAACAAACAAGCTGTTTGTGCCGTTGGCGGGACGACCCATGCTGTGCACGACGCTGGAAAGCGTATGTAGAGCACCTGTGCATAAACTCGCTGTCGTCTGCAGGCGTCAAGATGAGCAAAAGGTATGGGCATGTCTCACGGCGTCGCGTTTGCAGAGCAGGGTGCACCCTCTCGTGGGCGCGGGGGGTGCAACACGGGCCGAAAGTGTTGGAAATGGGCTGAAACTGTTGATTGCGAACGGTGCCGTTGATTCGGACTGGGTTCTTGTGCATGACGCC
>JAKLHS010000028.1 GCA_022710025.1 Caldisericota bacterium
AACTTTCGTCCGGGGTAACGAACCCCCAGTGCCTGCAGGGTCGCACGAATCTCGGTGGGATGGTCAGCATGATCCGTCAAGATCGTTACTCCCTTCCATTCTCCGAGCACTTCCATTCGTCTTTCCATGCCGGGAAAAGCTTCCAGAACCCTGAGGGCGCACATAAAATCTACGCCCGCTGCCTCGCATGCAAGAGCCGCCGCGACCGCGTTGTCGTAGCTTTTCTCATCGCTCCTCGTCATCCTGAACAGCAATTCAGCGCCATCGTTAAGAATGACGGCGGAATTCGATGAGGGCAGGTACTGCACCCGTACGGAATTCGCAGTGTCATGTCCATAGAGCACATGCCGCCGTGCACAAGCCGTTATAGTTCGGACGTTCGGGTCATCACCGCAACCAATGACTGTTCCTCCGCGACTCTCGCACTGAGCTGCAAATTGTCTGAAAGCCCCGACCAGATTCTCGAATGAACCACCGTACGTTCCGAGGTGATCATGATCGATATTCGTCACAACCGCTACGTCGGCGTGAAATCGAAGAAATGATCCGTCAGATTCATCGGTCTCAAGAACCATGATGGGGCGACCTTTCACGCCGTTCGGCAACGGATGATCCTTCGGAAAGTATCGGTCAAAGCCAACGATACGTCCTCCCACGCAGATTGCCGGCTCTTTTCGCTGGTCGGCAAGCACATAGCCGATCATCCCGGACGTCGTCGTCTTGCCATGGGTTCCAGCGACTGCAATAAGGAAATATCGGGATGCAACAGTGGCAAGCACCTCCGTCCTGTGAAGAATCGTCGATCCTGCGCGTACGGCAGCCTCAAGCACCGGGTTACCGGCAAGAATCGCAGATGATCGGACGACGATCTCATCCGGCTCAATGCTGGCAGCGCCCTCGTTTTCGGAAAGCACCACGATGCCATGATTACCAAGCGATTGCGCTCCGGAACCCAGATCCTGTGTGTCTGTGCCACGAACCTGCATGCCAAGGCTTTGCAGGAGCAATGCCAATGAGCTCATGCCGGCTCCACAAATGCCAAGCAGAAAATATCTACGACCCGGCTGCATCAGATTACCCACGGGACACCGCCTGCACGATAGCCGATACGATCTCTTTTGCAGCATCTCTCGCAAAAATGCCCGTGGAAGGGATCGGCTTGTCATCCGATGTATCAAGGGCTTGCTCCACGATACTCATATATCGGTCGAACGCGAAAGAGCTCTGTTCGATGCGCACCCCAAGACCTAGGCTTTCCACATATGCGGCATTGCTGGACTGATGACCCTCCATGGCATATGGATAGGGCACCATGACGGCGAAAATGCCTGCCGATGCCAACTCTGTAAGTGCCAATGCACCTCCGCGCGTCACGGCAACTTTAGCCGAGGCATACAAGCCCTCCGGGTGTTTCTCATAATCAGAGACCTGCGTTTTGACATGTTTCAGGTGCATGTTCGCCAAGGAACTTTTCACTCTTGCAAAATCATCGGTGCCTGTAACCACGGAAACGGTGGTGTTCCGTCCCTGTCTGTCAAGCGCGTCGATTGTCCGCAGAAAAAGATCGTTGATAAATGCAGCGCCTCCACTGCCCCCGAGGAACAGTAGTCCCTGTCGTATCGATGCGGTGTTGCGGGCATCGGCAAGCGCCGCATAGATCTCTCTTCGCAAAGGATTCCCCGACAATACAAACTTGTTGCCGGATACCCCCGAGACGGGGAATCCCAGGAAAACTCGGCGCGCATAGCACTGAAAGAGTCTGTTTGCTCTCCCCATGACAGTGTTCTGCTCAAGCAGAAATATGGGTATATGCTTCATGGAAGCAGCTATGATACCGGGGGCAGAGACATAACCTCCCGTACCGATGAAGGCATCAGTATTTTTTTGGGACATGACGCGACGAGCATCCATTATGCCGCCCATCGTCGCCCGGGCAAATACGAGCAGCCGACCGGGGCTGCTTACGAGTGGAGCGGATCGGACAGTCTCCACATGAAAACCATGTTCGCAATAGACCCGTTCCTCAAGACTGCCACACCGTGCAAGCATTGTCACCGTTCCTTCGTCAGACAGCCGCTCAGCCATGGCAACGGCAGGGTAAATGTGACCGCCCGTCCCCCCGCCGGCAATAACGAAATGCATTATGTGGCCTCGGGGCTGCGGGCGATCGCTGCGGCTACACCCAGAGCAGCCATCTCGAATACGATATGATTACCCCCCTGACTGAAGAACGGCAGAGGAACGCCGGTCGTCGGCAGGAGGCCGACGACGACCCCGATGTTGATAAACGCCTGAACGGTGAGAAAGATTCCCAGCCCCATGACGTAGATTCTGCCAAAGGGCTCCTGGCATCGAGTGGCCAGCTTGAAAAGTTCATACGCAATCCACACGAAAATGGCCAGCACAATCGTTACGCCTATAAGACCGAACTCCTCCGAGAAGATCGCGAAGACGAAATCATTTTCCTGCGCTGGAAAGTGAACAAATTTCTGGACACTGCGCATAAAGCCACGGCCCGTGGCTCCTCCCCGGGCAACGGCGAATAGGGAGTTTACCAGCTGATAGGCAATACCCTGTGCCTTCTCAGGCGCAAGGGGATTGATAAACGATGTCATGCGCGCCTTCCACGACCCCTTGACATTCACTGCGACCAGTGCCAGTACCCCAAGCCCGGCAGTGCGAGTAATCCAGTAGGAAAGGGGTGCACCCACTCCAAGCAGGATGGATACCGAGGACACGGCAATCACGAACGCAGTGCCGAAGTCCGGTTCCAGCGCTACAAGAGCCGTAATGCCTACGGCAAAAATCAGGAAGGTGGTGTAATACTTACGGCTGTAGTGGTTCAGGTACTTTCCGCTGAACAACCTGGCAGCTAACAGCGGAATGATGATCACGGCTGATTGTGATGGTTGAATCCCTATGCTTCCTGTGCCCAACCATCTGCTCGAACCGTTGACGCTGCGCCCTACACCCGGAATCAACACGATCACAAGGAGAATGACGGCCCCGTATGTCAGAGCCTCAGCCCAGTCTGCCCATCGCAGATACGGAACCCGTGAAAAGAGCCAATAAGTGACAAATCCAACGGCAACGATGAGCAGCTGTTTGATAACGCTTGGCGTGACAGCGACGAGACGCCCCTGAGCTGCGCTGAGACTTACAGTGATACTGTAGTTTGTCAACACGCCCAGAGACAATAATATGCAAACGAGCGCCAGTGTCTTCCTCATGTTGCAGGCTGATGCGCAAGCGTATGGACGATTTCTTTAAATCGATCCCCGCGTTCTTCGAAATCCCTGAACATATCAAAACTCGCACATGCAGGTGATAACAGGAGCGTCCCTCCCGACGGCAGGAGCTGGACTCCCTTTAGGACGGCATCCTCGAGGGATCCGGCGTAGACGACAGGGGTCCGTCCGGAGGACCGTATCGACTCTGCAATAGCCGGCCCCGTAGTCCCCAGTACGACTGCTGCGACAAGGTTTGTATCTTGTGCAAGGCACTGTGCCATACGATCGAACGATATTCCTTTGGAACTTCCTCCAAGGATCACCACGTATGGACCAGCCATAGCTGCAGAAGCTGTCATCACCGACTCCGGGGTTGTCGCTTTGGAGTCATTGACAAATACGATATTGCGCCACGATCCCACGTACTCCAGTCGGTGAGACAGCCCCTCGAAATTGCAGAGTGCTTTCTGGATGTCTGTGGGAACGACACCATACAGATACGCCGCCAAAGCAGCGCTCATGGCATTCACAAGGTTATGCTGCCCCGGAATGCGAACATCACTTCGATCAAACAGCCGTTCTGTCGTGTGGCCATCCCTATACAGGACGGAATCGCCGGCCACATAAGCTCCTCGATACGTTCCTGGAACAAGGCCGAAGTAGTATACAGCGGGAACCAGATCGTCGCCCGCCCTGCGAAGGGTCGGATCATCCCAGTTCAGCACTGCGTAATCATCCGGTCTCATATTCTCAAACAGACGCATCTTTGTTTGCACATAGGCTTCCATGGTCCCATATCTGTCAAGGTGGTTTGGCACTATGTTTGTAAAGACGCCCACGCGCGGATGGAAGGACCGAATCGTTTCAAGTTGAAAACAACTGACCTCCAGCACTGCGACGTCTGTCTGGGGATGTTCCACAAGGAGCTGCGATACAGGCGGCCCGAGGTTCCCGCCCGTAACCGCTTGGGGGAAAGCACGAGAGATCATCTCTCCGAGCATGGCGGTCGTCGTACTCTTGCCATTGCTCCCGGTCACACCAAGGACTGAAAGCCCCGCGTAGGATGCTATCTCTGTTTCTCCGACGACTGCTTTGCCTGCCTTCCTGGCAGCCCTGAGAATGGAGGCATCGGGTGGTACGCCGGGTGATACAACGACGACGTCATATTCGGCCATGGTTGCTTCGCTATTTTGACCAAACTCACATGGGATTCCTGCCTTATCAAGCATGGACGCTGACGCAGACAGCCTCGCGTCTGCACATATCTCTTTGGATTCCGAGACAAACACTCTGATGCCTCGGCTCTTGAGATACAGGGCTGCATACAGGCCACTCGGCAGTGCACCGACGACGAATGCAGAACCGAAGGGGATCACCGTCACCTCCATGACATCGCCAGCGCTCCGGCGATTGCCAGCAAAGTACTCACCACGAAGAACCGATCTACGATCTTCGGTTCCTCCCAACCCAGCTTCTCGAAGTGATGATGGATGGGAGCCATCAGAAACAAGCGCTTCTTCCGCCCGGACAGTTTGAACACGAGAACCTGCAGTATCACGCTGGCGGCTTCGGCCAAAAACAATCCTCCGAGCAACAACGACGAGAGCTCGTTCCCCGAACCAAACACCCATGCCACAAAGATGGCTCCGAGCGCAAGCGATCCCGTATCTCCCATGAATAATGATGCTCGCGTTCCGTTGAACCAGAGGAATGAAAGAGCGAATGCAAGGCCGGCAAGCGGCAGGAGGCCAGACAGGCCTGACGGTACGACACATGATGCCGCTGCCGCCACGGCAAAAACAGGGAGGCTCGCCTTGGCGAGCAAGCCGTCCAGCCCATCGGTGAGGTTGAACGCATTTACCATCCCGACCGCGTACGGCATCGCCACGAGATAGAATGCCCAGCCTGCTACGAGTACCCTGCCGCCAGCCGTGCTGACGACAGACGCCACGTCCGACCGGGAGATCAGGAAGAATAAAGCGGCAGCGACTGTCTGAATAAGTAGCTTCTGATATCCAAGCAGGCCGTCATTTCGATGTTTGACCTCCTTCACCACGTCATCGATCAGACCGGAGAGAAGGTTGATCGTCACAAACAGCAACGTGGCTGTATCTAGCCTGCTCCATTGGCTGCGGCTCCCGGCGCAGATATAAGCAATGGTTACGACGGCTACGTTGATGGCGAGCATGATGCCTCCACCCGTCGGCGTACCTTCCTTGGCTTTGTGGGAAGCCGGTCCTTCATCCCGAATCAGCTGGGTGAAATGCGCCCGCTGCAGTCGAGAGATCAGGACGGGAAACAGCGCAAGGTCAAGCAACTCCAATATCAATACGATAGAGAGCAACCATCTGGGAGTCATGGAACCTCCTCGTTCCTTTTCTCGTCACAGGTGCATCCTACATAGCCTGATTCTCTCAGAGCGTTTCGGGCTTCCACCCGATCGTCCAGGATTACCTCACCACTTTCATAATACATGATGGTTTCATGTCCCCGCCCAAGGATGAGCACGGCATCACCCGGCTGGGCCGCTGCAATGGCTTCCCGAATGGCCCTGCGGCGATCCTCGATGATCGTGAAGCACTGTCGCGAGAAGCCTGCGACAATATCGCGGATTGCAATGCCCGCATCCTCACCACGTGGGTCCTCGACGGTCACATAGGACCATGTGCATTCCCGTTCGGCTATTGCCGCCATGAGCGGCCGCTTTTTCCTGTCATCTGCGCCGACAGAGCCGAACACGGCTATCATGTCTCCACGTATCGTCTCCCGTACCGCTGCAAAAAGCGCTGCGAACTCCTCTGGCGTATGAGCGTAGTCCACGACAACTTCATAGGGCTGGCCGCAGTCGATCCGTTCATACCGACCAGGAATGTACAGGGAAGCACAGAGGGGCCGAGTCAGCTCTTCCAGCTTCCGACCGGGCAATATGGATCGTACAGCCCCGATTGCCGCCAGGCAATTCGAAGCCTGATATGCAGGACCGACGGACAGGGTGACCCTTGCCTCATCGCCGTCAGCCGCCCGCACGTCAAATCTGGTGATACCGCCGTCGGAAACAATCTTCGTTGCTTCCAGATCTGCATCGGTCTGGCTTGAGTATGCTACGATTGTTGAGGTGCCGGCAGCCTCACGAAACGCCTCGTATGCCGGATCATCACGATTGAGGACGGCGACGCCCCTGTTCTCCATCGAATGAAATAGTCGCTGCTTTGCCGCCATATATTCCTGCATGCTCCCGTGATAGCCGAGGTGATCTTCAGAGAAATTCGTGAACACGGCACAGTCGAACTGCATGCCAAAGACGCGTTCATAGGCTAGCGCAAATGATGAGACCTCGAGAACCGCGATGCGTGCGCCGGCCCGTATGCCGGTATCCAGATACCAATTGAGTGCAAACGGTTCGGGAGTGGTTGCAGGGAGCGCATCCGGCGGGTAGAGTTGACCGTCAGGCATGAGGTATCCTGTGGTCCCGATCATGACAGATGGTTCACCCACTCCATCCAACATGCGTCTGATCATATACGCTGTACTCGTCTTGCCGCTCGTCCCCGTGATTCCTATCATGGCCATCCGTCGTGCGGGAAAATCGAAGAAGGCCTGTGATATGAGACTCAGGAACCGACGCGGATCGGGGGAGATGATGAATGGAACGTTGCCTGCTTCCGGACGCCAGCTCCGGGCGACAACACACGATGCTCCGGCATGGACTGCATCCGCAATGTAGTTGGTCCCGTCGACCCGCGTTCCGGGAATGGCGACGAACATCGTTCCCGGCCTGCATTTGCGAGAATCGGGCGTGATAGAATCGATGATGGTGCTGGCGACAACCGATGAAGCATCGGCCATCCAGCTGCTTTCCGGCACTCTGTTGAGGAGCTCTCCGAGCTCTTTTCCCGCGACTCTCTGTATCATGGCGTTAACCGTAAATACTGTATCAGTTGAAGAGCAATCTTCTTGAATGTCGGCCCTGCTACTTGAAAAGACGTTCTCTCGCCACGCCGCGTTTCATGGACACTCAGAAACACGACGGCCCGTGGATCGTTTGCCGTCAGGATACCCGCGAAACTGTACACGTAGGTTCCTCCCTGAAGATACCCACCCCCAGGAGCCGCTATCTGGGCAGTGCCTGTTTTTCCGGCCACCTGATATCCGGGGATATAGGCACTGAAGACTCCGGTGTTCTTCTGGACGACGCCGTGCAGCCCTTCCAAAACCGTCTTGGCGGTCTCCCGCGAAAACGCCTGCCCGACGACGCCGGGAATGTCCGTTTGTTGGCTCGCGCCCGATACGTCGACGATACGATCGACGACATATGGCCGTTGCATAACGCCGCCATTGGCGATCGTGGCATAGAAGTTTGCCATTTGGATGGCGGTCACCGCCACGCCCTGTCCAAACCCCATGGTAGGCAGCGTCGTCTTAGACCATGTGCTGA
>JAKLHS010000029.1 GCA_022710025.1 Caldisericota bacterium
GCTCCCGGTGGAACGCCGTGTGTCGCATCATTTCGTGAAAACCTGCAGAAGCGTGCCGGCCATAATACTCAACCCGAGAAGCCATACCACGACCTTGAACGTATTGGCACGATCACGGTTTTCGCGTATCAGAACCAGCAACCCCAGACCCGCCGCTGCGCTGAGGCCGGCTATCGTTGAACCAAAGCTGAGTACTCCATCAAGATAGAGACGCGTGATTGCAACGCTCGCTGCGCAGTTTGGGATCAGGCCGATCAAAGCTGCGAGCGTGGGCTGAAGGAGCGAGTGACCCAGCAGAAGGCGCTCCAGGCCGGACTCTCCCACCCATGCAATCAACCCTCCTATCACTGCAGATGCGGCAAACAGAAAACCGGCTATATGGAGTGTCCTCTGCAGGGCAGCCCGGAGCACTACCATCCAAGCTACAGTCGCCCCTTTCGCGTGTTCGCAGGATGCTCGAGTGTCATCGCACGGACTATTCAATTCGCCTGCACGCTCAGCCGCTTCATTGGCGGCAGCCTGGTCGACACACTGCAAACGCCTGCGTTCGTTTTCCCGCGCCATTACGGCATCGACCAGGTATCCGCTGATGACAGCGAGGGATATCTTCGTAACGACAAGGATACCTACCGTCTTCTCGCTGCCATGTTGACTCAACAAGATGGGTATAGCTTCGTCTGAGGTGGAGAGGAACGCCGCCACAAGCGTACCCATGGTGAGCAGGCACCGCGTATACAGAGCGCTCGTCATGACAGAAAATCCGCATTGGGGCAGAGAACCTCCAACGGCGGCAATGACCGGCCCGGCCCGGCCGGCTCGTGTCATGATCCGGATGATCTTCTCCTGCCACAGCGCCTCGACGATCTCAAACACGGCATAAACAGCAAACAAGACCGGAATCATGCGCAGCGTGTCCAGAAGGGCGTCAACAAGAACGGACTCAAGAGTCTGAAGCATTGTTCCTCCAAATTGTCAGGCTGCGACAATGCCATAGTGTATAGATAGGCCGGCGTAATGCAAATCATTTGCAGGTAGTCATCTGCGCTCGATCATCGAGCCCTTCGTTCCGTTTGTTCAATCCTGTCAACCGGCGCTGATTTGGATACAATGAAACGATGCACAATGCTACGAAACAACGATCCGGGATCTTGCTGCTGCTTTTGAAATGCTGCCCTGTGTCACTGGAGCGGTATGTCGGGCCGTAACTACACTCTACCCAAGGAGAAGCGTACATGAACACTCTACTGGACCGATTCCTGCACTATGTCTCGTTTGATACGCAGTCTGATGAGCGTTCTTTGACCTTTCCCAGCACCGATAAACAGCTGATCCTCGCTCACGAGCTGACCGAAGAACTTCTCTCGATGGGCCTTTCCGACGCTTCAGTAGATGAAAACGGTTATGTCACGGCCACGCTTCCCGCCAACTGCAACCATCCGGAGCTGGTTCCTGTCCTTGGTTTTCTCGCGCACATGGATACATCGCCCGACGCATCGGGGCTCAACGTCAAGCCGCGCGTGGTTCCATCCTACGACGGCGGCGATATCGTCCTGAACGCCGATCGTGGCATGGTACTGAGTCCAACCGCATTCCCCGATATGCTGAAGCACGTCGGGGAAGACTTCATCGTCACTGACGGTTCAACTCTGCTCGGAGCTGACGACAAAGCTGGAATCGCCGAGATCATGACCGCTGTGGACTTCCTGCTGCATAACCCGGACATTCTCCATGGCACAGTGAAGGTGGCTTTTACCCCGGACGAAGAGGTTGGGCAGGGAGTGGACCGGTTTGATGTTGCTCGGTTCGGAGCGCAATTCGCTTACACCCTGGACGGTGACGAGCTCGGTTCTCTCGAGTATGAAAACTTCAATGCGGCCTCGGTCCGCTTTGCTATCACAGGTAAGAGCATCCATCCGGGCTCGGCAAAAAGCATCATGAGAAACGCCGGCTTGATAGCGGGGGAGATCACGACGCTCTTCCCTGCCGATGAAACGCCACGCACTACCGAGAAATACGAGGGTTTCTATCACCTTACGTCCATCGAGGGAACGTGCGAGAAAGCGGAGGTACGATACATCGTCCGCGACCATGACAGACGGCGTTTCGAACAGCGCAAAGACATGGCTCGTGCTATCGCCGACTTTCTCAACGCCAAATATGGCGAAGGAACGGCGGAGGTAGACGTCCGCGATTCCTATTACAACATGAGGGAGATCATCGAGCACAATATGGAGCTCGTCGACACCGCTCAGGCAGTCATGCGTAAATCAGGTATCGTTCCGCTGATCAAACCGGTGCGCGGTGGGACGGACGGAGCCAGATTGAGCTACATGGGACTTCCATGTCCCAATCTCTTCACCGGAGGACGCAACTATCATGGGCCGTACGAATACGTCGTCGTTCAGGCGATGCAGAAGGCCGTAGAAGTGGTAGTCGGCATCATCAGCACTTATGCAGATCACTACGACCGTCATTGACGTCTGACGGTACGACTCGCACTATTCCGCAAGAGCGTCCGGGGGCCCGGACGCTCTTGCTTTATTCAGGTCGCGCCTTCAGGAGCTTTTCGCGTGCAATGCTGCCAGAACACGCTCAGGAGTGTATGGCGACGCATGCAGCCGAATCCCGGTAGCATCAAAGATGGCATTGCCGATGGCAGGTAAAGGACCGTTGATGCCGATCTCCGCTACCGACTTAGCACCCCAAGGACCTGTTGGTTCGTAGTTGTCAACCACGATCACATCGACAGGCGGCATATCGCGCCGTGACAGAATCTTGTAATCAAACAGGGACGCGTTGATCATGTTTCCATGCGACCCGAAACGGTATTCCTCGGTCAGCGCGAAACCGATGCCGTTCGTCACGGCACCGAGTATCTGTCCTCGCACGAGGCTGGGATTGATCGACACGCCGCAGTCAACAGCAGCCACATAATGGACGACCTCGACCTTGCCGGTCAGCTCATCCACCTCGACCTCTGCAAAGTGCGCAGCGAACGGCGGCGGCGAATACGGTGAGACAAACGACTGCGTCGTAGCGATCTGCCGCTGATTGACCTCGTAGTACGAGCGATAGGCGACGTCGGAGACTGGTACCTTCCTGTCGCTTCTCACAGAGACGACATTGCCGTCTTCCATATGATAAAAGGAGAGAATCGGGTCTGGCTGCATATTGTCCCATTCGACTTTCGGCTCCGCTCTGACGAGCGACTCATCCAGCTCCTCCCCGAGCATCTGCGCAGCTACGGCGAAGATCTGATTGCGAATCGACTTGGCAGCCTTGACCACCGCGCCCCCCGATACGAATGTCGTCGACGAAGCGTATGCTCCTGTGTCGAACGGCGTGAGATCCGTGTCGCTGGACAGTACGCTTATCTTGTCCATGCCTACTCCGAGCACCTCGGCGGCCATCTGCGCAAGGATCGTATCGGACCCCGTTCCGATGTCCGTCGCCCCAATCGTCAGGAAGTAACTGCCATCTTCGTTGAGTTTCAACGAAGCGGATGCCATATCGATAAGGGGGATGCCGGATCCCTGCATATGCATGGACATTCCCACGCCACGCACCCTGTGCCCCGACCGGATCCGCTTTCCACGCTTTGCCGACCAGCCGATCGCGTCCGCCCCCATGTCAAGAAGAGCAGGAAGAGAACTGCTCTTGATAGTCTGAGCAACACCTTGACGCCCCTCTCCCAAGGCTTCAAAGATCGGCGATCCCTCGCCTATGCGGATCATGTTCTGTTTACGCAGCGCGATTGGGTCCATCCCAAGTTGTGCAGCCAGGTCATCAATCGTGCACTCCAGGGCGAAATATCCCTGCGTCGCTCCATAGCCACGATACGCCCCGGGAACCGGCAGATTCGTGTACACTGCATCGCCATAGAACCTGACATCATGCGCCTTGTTGTAGAGTGGAAGAGTCTTGCTCCCCGTATTCGACATGACGGTCAGGCTGTGACTGCCGTATGCTCCAGTATTGCTCAGCACATACATTTTCAGTGCCTTGAAGTTGCCATCCCTGTCACAACCGATGGCCATATCGATCTTCATGGGGTGTCGTGTGCGGGAAGAGATGAATTCTTCTTTTCGCGTGTACTTGATCTCGCACGGTCGACCCGTTCTCATCGCAGCGCAAGCTACAAGGTCTTCGAGAAGGACCTCCTGCTTTGTTCCAAACCCTCCTCCTACCCTGGGTTTCACGACTCGCAACTGCGTCATCGGAATACCCAGAATCCGAGATACGATTCGCCGGGCATGCCAGGGAACCTGTGTGCTCGAAACAATGATGATCTTGCCGAAAGCATCCGGGTACGCGAGCGCCGTGTGCGTTTCCATGGGAGTGTGCTGAGCATAGTGACTGCGATAGGTCTCGCTGATGCAGATATCCGTCTGCGTTAAAGCACGATCCACGTCGCCAACGCTGATATCGACGTGCGCGGCTATGTTCCGAGTGGCGTCATAGGCGCCTTTCGGATCCTCAGGGTGGATGACGGGCGCTCCCTCGGTCATGGCTTCGTCGGCATCCAAGACTGCCGGCAGTTCCTGATAGGTGACGTTGATCAGTTTGACGGCCTTTTCCGCGATAGCCGCCGTATTGGCGAACACGACCGCGACACGATCACCTACGAAGCGCACATGCTCCGTAAACATCTGGTTGTCATATGGTGACGGCTCAGGCCAACCCTGTCCTGCTGTCGTGTAAAACGTCCGTGGGGTGTTTTTGTAGGTGAGGACAAGGTGGACACCGGGCAACGCTTCTGCTTCCGCCGTGTCGATGGATGTGATGATGCCATGCGCGATCGGACTGCCGAGAATACACCCGTGGAGACGGGAAGGAAAGCTCTGCACCGCGATATCATCCGTGTAGACCGGAGCCCCCGTAGCAAGAGCGTACCCATCTACTTTGTCAACGGTCGCGCCGACAACGTGAGTCTCAGGTGCCGACGCATCGGTTACATGACGAAACCACGTCGGACCGGAGCTCATCTGAATCCTCCTTCTCGCAGTTCACGAGCTGCTTCCAGTACTGCCTCGATCTGCTGCTCATATCCTGTGCAGCGGCAATAATTGCCATCCATGGCAAGACGAATGTCCTCTCTTGTCGGTTCCGGATTCTCGTCCAGTAGCGCCTTTGCAGAAGTTATTGCGCCGGGGATGCAGTATCCACACTGAATTGCACCGTTATGGACAAACGCTTTCTGTAACGCATGCGGATGACGCTGGTCTCCAATGCCGCGAACGGTCGTCACAGCATGACCGTCGGCCTTCGCTGCCAGCATCAGGCACGAGGCCACGGGCTTGCCGTCAAGAAGAACCGTGCAAGCACCACAATCGCCCGTATGGCAGTCTCCCTTGACTTCGACATACCCTTCTCGCCGCAAGACATCGAGGAGAATGTCGCCCGGCTCTATCTCAAGCAGACACTGGACCGCGTTGATAGTAATGGAGACTCTCATTGCGCCACCCCTGCCATTTCTTCGCCAAGACGTACCATCGCGGCCCGTACAAGTTCGCGTCGGTAGCTCCCGGATGCCCTCAGATCATCGCCGACCTCTACTGCCTGAGCAGCCACGTCTCCTGCATGAAGAAACGTCTCTGCCTTCACTGGCCGACCGATGAGCTCCGCAGCCACCTTCGGATAGAGGACTGTACCGCCGGGACGTCCCGCATACACGATCGTTGCTGCGGAAACAACGCTCTCTTGTACGCCGATCAGCGCCGAGCAATGCAGGAGCGAGATGTCCTGTTGTGTGCGCGTGAAGCGCCAGAGAAATCCGTGGAGGTCGGCGTTTACGAGCGGCAGCCTCACCCCCAGGATCAGGGTGCCGGGCTCCCGTTGCCTGATGAAGTCACTCAACGGCATGACCCTTTCCTGGTCGTCCTGGATCTCCACATATGCGCCCAGCGCGATGAGGTGCGGAACGATATCATTCCAGGGTTGATTCCGTCCTATCGCACCGCCGATCGTGATCATGTTTCGAAGGTTGTTGTGGGCTATGTGACCGGCCAGATATGCGAGGGAACCCCCCGCATACGCCTTGACGTCACCATTGCGACTAATAGCGGCGAGTGTAACCTGAGCCCCCAGCGACAATGCTTCGGCGGTTTTCACGATCCTGCCCAGACCGCATCGCGACAGATCGATCAGCGTAGCGACCTCGGGGTTTCGGCGCAGTACCAGCTCGACGCCGCCGCCGACATACGCGGCAGCGGATCCCAATGATTTCGCCTTGGCATGCGCATCGTCACATGACGTTGCGCGGTAGTATTCGGTGATCACACCCATGGGACCTCCTTGCTCCTGATTCTCGTCATCGACAGTATCATACCGTCGGCACGCCCGTGGTACAATATCGGAGCGCCCTGACGGAATCGGGATGCCTGCTTGCAAGAATGGTGCTAGATCTGAGAATGACGAACTCTATCGCGCTCAGTCTGCGTGCGAAGCTGCGATGATTTCGGCCTGTTCCTCGCGCGCTCGCTGTTCGGCACTTTGGATGTAGAAAGATAGTTTGAGAAACTCCTGCGAGAGATCGACCGACAGTACGGGAATCTTCTCTGGCGCCTTGATGCTCTGGGGGGAGAAATTCAGAATGCCCCGGATGCCGGCTTCCCAGAGCATCCTGGCTATGCCACGGGCACTCGGACCGGGAGTCGTGATGGCACCAATGGCTATTCCCTCGCGCCGCACGATCGTTTTCAGGTCGCTGAGCGGGTAGACCGGCACGTGCTCGACGCGGGTGCCGACCTTGTCCGGATCCGTATCAAAAGCAGCGACGTACTTGAAACCCCATTTCTGGATCGTTCGGCTGGCGAGAAGCGCTGTACCCAGTGATCCGACGCCAACGATGCAGCACGTCCAACGTTCCGCCCCTCGCCCGAAGATAGTCTCGATTTCCGTCTTCAAACGCTTCGCGTCATACCCGCTGCCCCTCTTGCCAAATCGTCCGAAGGAAGACAGATCTCGTCGCACCTGCTCGCCAGTGACTCCTGTCATATCAGCCAGCTCCCGCGACGATATCGTCACGGTCCCTTGCTGCTCCAGATATGTCAGGCAGCGAAGATACATGCCCATACGCGCGATCGTTGCCTTGGGAACTCCGTCAGACTTATATGTTGGTACCATTGTGCACTCTCCACATGAATCCCGCTTCACTGACCGGCGCACACGCGCACTGCCTTCTCCTGGTCGCAAAGATATTCCAAGAGCAACTTTTGCACTTTCGGATCGGTCAGCTCGTCGATGGAGAAGACCGTCAAAAGGTCTTCTGTGGCGACAGTATATGCAGACTTGTCATACCTGCGACGGATATCCCAGAATACATGCGGGTCCGACACTACAAGCGTGAAAAGCGTCGATGCGATATCCCCCAGAGGAAGACAATCGATATTGTCGGTATGAAATATGACCGTTACAGTCGTTCCAACACCGGGCGTGCTTTCCAAGGTGACCCCGCCTCCTGTGAGCTCCGCATTCGCACGCAG
>JAKLHS010000003.1 GCA_022710025.1 Caldisericota bacterium
CATGAAACGCCTCCGTTACTTTTCGGTCTTGTGATTTCCCTTCTTGCCCGTGCTTTTCCTGTCTACAACCAGGTATGTTTTCAGCGAGGACACAAGAGCTTTCTTTGCTCCCTGCACTCGCTTGAGATCCTCCACTGACACAAACGGCCCCTGCTGCTCGCGAAATTCGACAATACGCTGTGCCAGAGCCGGGCCGACACCAGGCAGGGCATCCAGCTGCTCCGCCGTTGCCGTGTTGAGGTCGACTCTCTCGCCAAGCTTCGATGTCGATGGAGTCTCCGGCATCTCGCGCATTTCCGGAGGAGTTGCCGGCAGATGACTCTGCTGGAACAGCGTTGAGATTTCCGGCTCTTCCTTTGCTGCCACCTCTTTGACCTTCTGCGCGGATTGCACCGTTTCGACGATTTCCTGCGCAGGTGCAGCCGACTGGGACTCAGCGTGCGCCGTGGCAACCCCTACCGTTTCCTCGGTTGTTGCAGGCGTTGCGCCTTCCCCGGCTGGAAGCCCCAGATTTTTGCTCATAACGTCGACGATCCTATTCGTATCGAGATCGGGACGAGGAATGACGTGTATGGAGACGACCTCACCGACACGTTCCGCAGCAGCGGCTCCGGCGTCAGTAGCGGCCTTGACGGCCCCGACATCGCCGCGCACGGCAACGGTTACGAGTCCCGCTCCGGAGTATCCTTTGCCGACGAGCCGGACATTCGCCGATTTGACCATGGCATCGGCGGCCTCAATCGCGCCAATCAACCCATATGTCTCGATAAGCCCCAGTGCGGCAAGTTTCTCATTCTCGGGCATGAGACTCCTCCTCAGCAAGCGTTGTGACAGGATTCGTTCACGATTTGTGGAATGTGTCGCGACCATCGACTTCGAGCGAGTCGAGGATCCCGACAATCGTGGCGTCTGCAGGAGCTTCGCCGGTCAGGTCTGTTTGCCTGCCTGCGCTTCCCAGAGCTACGAGCACAAGTTCGCCCTCGCCCGCTCCAACCGCATCGACAGCTACGATCGGTGAATCGTCCAGAAGCTCGTTCTGCACTGTTGCTCGTTGCACCACAAGGAGTTTGCGAGCAGAAAGCTTCCCGGCTTTGACAGTAGAGACCGCCGAGCCAATTACACGAGCAATGATCATGATTGTTATCCTCCCACGTAAAAACAACTCATCTGCCCAAGGCTACCTGCCCAACAAGATAAAGGTATACCGTCCTTGAGTCCTCACGTCCTTCACGTGATTCCCCAGCGCATCCGCCCAGGCAATACAACAGAAAGCATTTCAGAAGGTCACGTTCATGACTCGCGGTCTGCGAGCTGCCCCGATACAGAAAACTATCGGGTCACGAGAAGTCTAGAGTGAAACCGAAAATATGTCAACTCTGTGAAGATTCCTGAGCGCCTGGCTCATCATACCGCCGGAGATGCCGCTGTCATCAGTCCCCTTCGAGTAACCGTTGTACTGTCGCTTCCGTCCGCGGCGCCTCGCGCACCGTCCCCCCTCCAACGACATAGAGACGGTTGGGCAGCAAGCGGATCGTCTCCAGGTTGTGTGTCGACAGCACGACGGATTTTCCCCGGGATGTCGCCCAGGTGATCAGTCCGTGCAGCTCCCGCAAACTGGGAAGATCCAGGTGCAGCTCCGGCTCATCCATGAGCAGGACATCTGTCCACTGTGCCACAAGCCCCAGAAGCATGACCTTCCGTTGTTGCCCGGACGACATCTCGTCCAGAAAACGACTGCCGAAACCGACAACCTCGGAGAAGACCTCGGGATGGTCCGATGCAACAAGTTCGTCCATTGTCCTGAGGCGTCCCAGCGAGCTCAGTTCTATGACTTCATCCACAGTGATGTGAGACTGGGGGATTGCTGGAGACAGGAACCCGACCAGGGCTGCAAGTCTTTGCGACTCGATAGAAGCGACGGATTTCCCCTTGACGGACACCTCGCCTGCCATGGGCGGGAGAAAACCGCGGATCGTTCGCAGGATCGTCGACTTTCCTGTGCCGTTGCGTCCCACCAGAGCAACCGCTTCTCCCGGCTGGACATCAAACGAGATTCCCGTCAGAATCGGGCGGGCGCGGCCATATCCGACGGCAACGTCCCTGAGAGAAAGGAGAGCGTTTGTCATACCGCCCTCCTTGTTTTTGTGGCGAGCCAGATCATGTACGGTGCGCCGAAAAGGGACAGCACCGTGTTCAGCGGAATCTCCGACAAACTGACCGAACGGGCCAGCAGGTCCCCGAACACGACAAGGATAGCCCCCATGAGCATGGTCAGCATGACAAACGTTCTGTCAGTGTGTCGCGTCAAAAGACGCGCCAAGTGGGGAGAGAAGAGGCCGGCGAAGCCTACGACACCCGAGGCGGCTACATCGGTCGCGGCAAGAGCGACGCTGACAAAAAGCATGCCCAGGCGCGTCCTGCGGACGTTTACACCGACGTTTGTCGCGAAATCGTCCCCTACAAGGTAGGCTCTCAGAGGACGCATATGCGTCATGACGATGGGGACGGCGATCACCAGCCCCGCCGCAACAACCGTCACAGCAGAGCCTGAGGCCCTGTTGAGTCCCATCCAGGACCAGAAGACTGAGTGCGATAAGATGTTCGGGCGTGCAGACACCAGGATCGAGTACATGGCATTCAGCATATAGGACAGCGCAAGTCCGGACAGGAGAAACGCGAGCAGGTCATGCCCCAGACGCTTGCTGATCATCAACAGCAACACAAGAACTCCCAGGGCGCCGGCGAGCGGAGCAATCACCATCACCGGCATGATGCCCACCGCTCCGGAGATCCCGAACAGGGCAACCAGGGTGACTGATAACTGCGCTCCCCCCGACACACCGAGCAGGTAACTGTCCGCCAGAGGATTCCGAAATGCCGTCTGGAGAAGGAACCCGGATAAACCCAAAGATGCCCCCACCAGCACCCCCAGCCCGATGCGCAGAAGTCGCAGCATGACGATTTGCGCTGCAGGGGAACTTTTGGAGCCACTCTGGGCAAGTGTTCTCAGTCCCTTCAGTACCTCCCCCGGTCGCAGACCGGAACTCCCAAAGAAAATGCTGGCACACATGACGGCGATAAGAACCACGGTCGTGCCGATGAGCACGACCGTGTCACGCCGCCTTGTGCCGGATTCAGCGCCCGGCTGCACGCTGGACATAACCGGCTATCAATTCCAACCCCGTGATGATGCGGGGAGACGGACGGAAGATGTAGTCACCGATCATGTCGTAGACCTGACCGAGTTTGACTGCTTTTACTATGGAAAATGACGTCCTCCCAGTAACATCGCCTTCTCCCATACCGGACGCCACGACGATGATGTCCGGGTTCTTGCCGATGACGAATTCCTCGGAGAGCGTCGGCCACGGTGTGCCTGTCTCGTCCGCAATGTTGGTTCCTCCTGCCACTGCGATCAGATCCGAGATAAATGTCCCCTTCCCGGCACTCATGAGAGGGCTGTTCCAGATCTCTACATAGATCGATGGTTTCCGCGGCAATTTTGCTGCCGCTTCCCGCACCCCGGCAATGGCACGATTCATTGACAGCGCCACCTCGAAGCCGTGATCGGGAACGCCCAAGACAATGCCCAGCTGCCGAATGGCATCCACGATCTGCGTCAGAGTCTTTGGATCATCTGCATAGACGGTGCGCCCCATCTTTTTCAGCCTGTCTACGACGGCCAACGGCGTTCCGTCCGTCACAAGGATCAGGTCCGGCGACAATACCAGCAGCTTTTCCAACGATGGGTTGTTGAATGCCCCCACGGTGGGAATCTTGACGGCTTCCTTAGGAAAATCGGTATATTCCGACGTAGCAATGATGTTGCCGCCCTGGCCCACGGCGAAGCAGTTCTCCGCAAGATTTGGTGCCAGTGTTACGAGACGCATTTTCCCCGCTTTTGCAGGAAACGTGTCATGCTGGCTGCCGAGAACGTCTGTTATCTTGGAGGGGATCTGACAGACGATGGTCGTGGCTTTGTTCTTCGTGCTCACTGTCACGGTACCGCCACTCTGCGATACCAGCATGTTCAATATCTTGTCGGTCGCATAGAGGGTTCCCGTCTTCCCGACGACATGAAACAGATCCCTGCGCGTGCTCGCGACATACGCGCCGTCAATCAGAAGGCGCGGACCCAGTTCATATGCTCCGGTAACGGGACCTATGGCGAAATATACGGTATTCTGCGCTTTTTCAAAACGAACGATCCCCCCCATAGCCTCGACGACGGCCCGCATGGGAAAGGTCACGCCATCCGTCGTGCTCACGGGGACGAAACCGGCTGGAAACGTTCCTGTCGTGCGCTTCGATGCAACGGTGACGGCAAACGAAGAAGAACCTGGAACGAGCTCGACGGAGATGCGACGCGTCGCAGCGGCTGCAACAGCAGAATCATTGGGCCCGAAACAAATCGGTGCCAGAAGAGATTCCAACATAGCAAGAACAAGCACAATAGCCATACGACAGGTACCGCGTGCTTTCCAGCAACGTGCCGGCCCAGCTCGCATGCCAAGCCTTCGTGCATCGACTGTTTCGTACATGGTGGTGCCTCCATCCAGTTGAGTTTTTGGTCCGGCCGCTTGTGGTGAGAACTGCACACCTCCCACACAGCCACCGGTTGCATCCGCTTCTGAGGGCGGACCGCACTGCTACGTCAGAGCGTTGTCTGACGCTTTTATTATACCCGTTCGGAAACAGTGTCAACGCACGCGTGCGACACCCCGGCAATCCCGTTTCATCTGCCATATCGGCAGTCATGGCATCTGCAGCTCTGCTTCATCCCTATTCCGTGTGGCAAATCAGATGCTTCCACTGGCGATGTGCCGCCTTTGCCTTATACTGAACACGAAAGAAGGAGGAAAAAGAGCCGTGATACGCGCGATAAGCCTCGATCTGTGGAAGACTCTCATCATCGACAAGCCGGAGGATGAGGCCTTGCGCGACAGGATTCGAGCTCACGCTATTTTCTGCGTACTTGCAGAGAGAGGCATCGTCGCATCGGAAGAAACACTCTATGCCAGTCTACGACGCATAGACGTTTTGCGGAGCGACGTCAGGGAAATGCCGGATTGGACGATCACCACGGCAAACCAGGTACGATTCGTGCTGACACAATCGACGATCTATCCAACTCCCGATCTTGTCGATGCCATCGTGCCCCATTACGATTCGGCGATCCTGGACAGACTGCCTTCGCTCCTCGAGCTGGATGCCCCGCACACGCTTGCGGCGTTGTCCGCCGCGTATCCGCTTTCATTGACCTCCAACACGGGCAAAACTCCCGGACACATCCTGTTGCATGTTCTGGACGCATTCGGCATTCGCGGTTTTTTCTCTCATTTCGTGTTTTCCGATGAAATCATGTGCGTGAAGCCGCAGCAAGGCATCTGGGATTATCTGATAAGCGTCAACGGAGTACAGCCCGATGAGATCCTTCACGTCGGCGATTCCTACTCCGTGGATTACAGAGGAGCTCGTGAGGCGGGGCTCCGGGCGGTTCTCTTTGGGTGCCGCGAGCCTCGTGGCCATGATGCCAGCTGTATCGATTCCCTCAATGAATTGACGCATGTCATCCAGGAGATGAACGCATGAACATATGCCTTACTGGTTCCAACCTGACTCCCGGCAATGTTGTCGACGTCGCTCGCCACGCCGCTCACGTAGAACTGTCTACGAAGGCCGTCGACGATATCCGCACAGCTTCGTCCTTTGTGCAGAAGATCGTCCGTGACGAGGCGCCCGTCTATGGGATCAATACCGGTTTTGGCTCGCTGTGCAACGCTCACATCTCACCCGTTGATCTTGGCAGATTACAGGAAAATCTGGTCGTCTCACATGCCGTCGGTGTGGGACCCTGTCTCGCGGAAGACGAGGCAAGAGCTACCATGATCGTGCGCGCCAATACTCTTGCAAGTGGACATTCAGGCGTGCGCCTGGAAGTCGAGCAACTCCTCATCGATCTTCTGAATGAACGCGTGTATCCCCTGATCCCGTCACAAGGCTCGCTGGGGGCTTCCGGTGACTTGGCCCCGCTTGCTGCGCTGGCTCTCGTGCTTATTGGCAAAGGAAAGGCCAGGGCCGGGAGTGAGGTTCTCGGCGGACCGACCGTGCTTGAACGAATCGGAAGGGCACCGGTACAGCTTCAGGCCAAGGAGGGACTCGCTCTTATCAATGGAACAGCCGTCATGACGGGAATTGGTACGCTCGTTTTCGTTGACGCCCAGGTTCTCCTCCATACCGCCAATCTCGCTGCAGCCATGACCCTGGAAGCTCTGCGCGGTCGTCTCGAACCATTTGACCGGCGTATCCAGGGACTTCGAAGACACGCAGGACAGGCTGCCGTCGCTGACGAGGTTCTCGCCTATGTGGAAGGCAGCGAGCTCGTCGGCACGTGCAGGGAAGTCCAAGATGCGTACAGTCTGCGCTGCGTTCCACAGGTTCACGGCGCCGTCTCTGAAACGCTGAGCTTCATCGAGACTGTTCTCGGCAACGAGCTCAATGCCGTGACAGACAATCCTCTCCTCTTTCCGGAGGATGGCGATGTTCTGTCGGGCGGCAATTTTCACGGGGAGCCTGTCGCGCTGGTTATGGATTATCTGGGGATCGCCGTCTCCGAACTCGCCAGTATCAGTGAGCGGCGCACCAATCGCCTCCTGAACCCGGTCCTGAGCCGCGGTTTGCCGGCATTTCTTACCCGTGATCCCGGGCTGAACTCTGGTCTCATGATCGCTCAATACACGCAAGCTTCGCTCGTGTCAGAGAACAAGACGCTTTCCCATCCCGCATCGGTCGACAGCATCCCCGTTTCGGCTGACCAGGAAGATCACGTCAGCATGGGAACGATCGCTGCACGCAAGGCGAGAGCTATTGCCGACAACACGACGACGGTACTGTCCATTGAACTGCTGGCGGCATGCCAAGCTATCAGTATGCTTGGAGCAGAGGCTAAGCTCGGCGTGCACACCAGAAAAGCTTACGAGCGTGTCAGAAAACTGGTGCCACCGTCCGACGGTGACCGGCTTTTCATAGATGACATCAATGCCGTGCGCTCACTCATCGTGGCAAACGCACTCTGACGGGAGGATGACATGGAACCGATTCACGCACCACACGGAACGACTCTGAGCTGCAAAAACTGGCAGTTGGAAGCCCCGATGCGCATGCTCATGAACAATCTGGACCCCGCCGTCGCCGAGCGTCCCGAGGACCTGATCGTCTACGGCGGCAAGGGCAAGGCCGCACGAAACTGGCAGGCATATGCCGACATCATTGCCACGCTCCGGAGCATGGATATCGACGACACTCTTGTCGTTCAATCGGGAAAGCCCGTCGCCGTATGGAAAACCACGATCGATGCCCCGCGGGTGATCATCAGCAACTCGATGCTGGTTCCTCACTGGGCAACCTGGGATGAGTTTCACAAGCTGGAAGACAGGGGTCTCACCATGTATGGCCAGATGACTGCAGGCTCCTGGATCTACATTGGAGCTCAGGGGATCCTCCAAGGCACATATGAAACACTGGCGGCAGCTGCTCAGCAGGCAGGCTGGGAGGATCTGGCCGGCAAATTCGTATTGACCGGCGGGTGCGGCGGCATGGGCGGAGCGCAACCGCTTGCTATCACCATGAATGGCGGTGTCGGCCTTGTCGTCGAGTGCGACCCGGCACGCATTCAGAAGCGCCTTGACACTCGATACATAGACACCATGGTTTCCGATCTCGACGAAGCGCTCAACCTCGTTCAGGAAGCGCTTGCAGACAAACGGGCGCTTTCAGTCGGCCTTGTTGCGAACGCCGCAGACGTGTTCCCGGAACTGCTGAGGAGGGATATCATCCCGGATATCGTCACCGACCAGACGTCCGCTCATGACACCCTGAACGGCTACGTGCCCAACGGTATGCCTCTTGCGGATGCCTATGCCCTTCGCACGACCGATCCAAAGGAGTACGAGAAGCGTGCCCTGGATGCCATCACGGAACACTGCAAGGCAATGGTCGGCCTGCAAGACCGCGGAGCGATCGTATTTGACTATGGCAACAATATCCGCGGTCAGGCATTGGCCAATGGATACACCGATGCATTCAAGTTCGACGGTTTCGTTCCCAAGTACATCCGCCCCCTGTTTCAGAAAGGCAAAGGTCCGTTCCGATGGGCTGCCCTTTCCGGCGATCCAAAGGACATCTGGACAACGGACGAAGTCATCCTCAGAGAATTCTCCTGTGACAAGCACCTCGTGAAGTGGATACAGATGGCCCATGATCGGGTGCAGTTTCAGGGACTTCCCGCACGCATCTGCTGGCTGGGATATGGCGAACGCGAACGGTTCGGCCTGCTCATCAACGATCTCGTCAAATCCGGCACCATTTCCGCTCCCATCGTCATCGGACGGGACCATCTCGACTGCGGGTCCGTGGCATCTCCTAATCGAGAGACGGAGAAAATGATGGACGGCAGCGACGCGATAGCAGACTGGCCGATCCTCAACGCCCTTCTGAACACGATAGGCGGCGCTACCTGGGTATCCGTGCATCACGGAGGAGGCGTCGGCATCGGGTATTCTCTGCACGCAGGTATGGTCATTGTTGCAGACGGCACCGACGAAGCAGCCAAACGATTGTCTCGTGTCCTGACATATGATCCGGGCATGGGTGTCGTTCGCCATGCAGATGCCGGTTACCCCACGGCCATTCAGTTTGCACGAGACCACGGGATCCGCATGCCGTCGCTCAGATAGCGTAACGGAGCAGATGCCGGCGGCGACACATGACTCTGCCGCAGACTTTGCCCTGAGTCGAGGGAACACTGGGTGCCGACCCACCGCAACGGTCGGCACCCAGTGTTTTTACATTATGTATGCTGTCTCTCTCTTCCGGAATGGCCCCGCGGATCACCCTTTCTCCGTGATTCCGATGGTTGCCACCGGTAAGGGGCAACCAACCAAGGTATCGTGGACGGTGACGACGGCGCAGGTTGCCGGCCCCGCCGATGCGTCAAGATCGATACCAAGTTCACTGGCGAGACGAATCCGTAGTCCTGATTCCTGAGCAAGCACATCGAGCTCGTGTCGTACACCGCGGGAGCCGCACGGTATGACGTCGCCGACAGCGTCATCGTCACACAGGAAGCGGACAAGCGACGGTCTGAGGAGTTCGTTTCCATGTTCCAGCACGGCCTTTCCTACACGGGGTATGCCGACTACCAGGACACGGTCACCCGGAAGGGTTTTGCGCCATCGCATATGCTCTGCGAAACCGACGACCGTGATGCCGAGGGCCGTCATGACGGTACGCATGTTTTCCTCGGTGCTCCCGTTCACCCGAACATTCTGGTAACCGTTATCCGTCAGTTCCGCCCGGATCCCGTCAAGTATCTTTCTGCCGGTCGATTCCCACTCGTTACAGACGAGCGACGTTACAATAAGGGGGACGGCGCCCACTGCGGCAAGTTCGCTGAGGCACACTCTGAGCGTGTAAGCTCCACAGACCTCCTCGGGTGCCTGCACAACATCGGCTGGTTTCGCTCCTATGGCTCCCAGCGTGTCGCACGCAGTTACCAGGAACCCGTCCGTCCGGCGAATGACGCTTACGTCCCGAGCGGTATCGATATATAGTTCGTCCCGCGCCCGATCATCAAACATCATGTCCCCCGAGGATGTCACCATGCAGAGGACAAGACATGGAAAGCGATGAGCTCTCCACCGACAGCAACGGCGAACATCCGTGGTGTTTGCCGGATGTTCGCCGTTGTACCTTGGATGCCATCCAGAGCCTCTGCTGTTTCTGAAGATGCCGGATCCTGGCTGGTCTGCTTCGTGGCCGACGATTCTTTTCAACTGGTTTGACTGCCTTTTTCATCATGTAGTCCTCGTTCACGGTCCACCTCCTCTCTGCCGTCGTTGCCGACAGCGGGGCTTCATCAATCTATGAATGCAGGGAATCCTGTCAAGCAGAGCCGGCAGAGCATGACGGTATTCTCGTCACACTCCATACATGCCGGTTGCGAACTGCAAAAGTGCAACCGCGGCACCACACTCCGCGTTCGACGGAACAATGAAGCGGGCAGCCAAGCGTGTCTGCTCGTCGGCGTTTGCAACCGCCACAGAGACGCCTGCAAGCGCGAACATGCTCCGATCTGCTTCGCAGTCACCGACTGCCATGACGTACCGTGCGTCGATGCCCAGGTAGTCAAGGAGCCATGCCAGCGCAGAACCCTTGTCGACCCCGGCATCCATCATGTTCACGAAATCCACGTCCGCCTTGACCACTGTCGCCCTGTTACCGAGAGCACCGGCGATCAGCGATCTCATCGTGCCGGTATCCTCTCTGAAACACCTGAGAGACAATTTGCGGACGTGTGAAGCCCGCACGATCCGAAAATCGGAAAGTTTCCGTACCTCGATCGCCGTCGATCCATGGGTCGCCCCTCCTGGAAGATCCAGCGCGCCCGGGGTGTGAAACACCTGCGGCGTATCACCGCCAAACAGGGTTATGGCCGTCGAAATGCGGGATGTGCACACTGCTTCAAGAGCAGCGACAACAACGTCATAAGGAATCCTGCGTTCCATGAGGATCGCGTGCGTATCCGGAGCAATGACCACTGCGCCCTGTTCAGCAATCACCGGCACCGATGTCCACTGCATCTGTTTCAGGTAGGGATCTATGTGATCCATGTCCCGGCCTGAAGCTACGGTGCATGCCAGACCCACTGTCATGGCCGCGTTCAGGCGATCCGCACATTCGGTCGAAATACGGGATTCGTTGTTCAGCAGCGTCTTGTCGAGGTCAAATACAGCGAGCTGATTTACGGGCGGGACGTCGTTCCCAACCGCTGGACGATCAGCTGCTCTCTTCTGTGACGCCTCAGTCTGCGGAGATTTCTGCAACGCTTTCGGCGTTCCCGGTATGGTCATCTCTCCTCACGTCATCGCAGTCTGCGCTTCCAACTGCCGCAAACGTGCGTATCCCCTTGAATGCGCGCGGCGCTACCATTATCAGCATGCACACGAGAAATGTAATCCCGATCAGTCCACTCACCAGAAATCCCGTGTCGGCCCCGAGAGCATCGGAGATCTTGCCTGCATAGAGAGCGCCGATAGGCGTAGAGCCGACGTAGACAAGATTGTAGGCAGCCATGACTCGTCCCCGCATGACGTCAGGTGACTGCAGCTGAAGAGCGGTATTGCACATCGTCGAAAGGGTGGCCATGCCAAATCCGCAGGCTATAAGCAGTACTCCGGTCATATATAGGCTGTGCTGGATGCCCAAGAGCACCATTGCTGCCGACAGAGTCAGCCCTGCGCTGAGCACATGCGTAGGCGTCGGTTCGAGGTGCGGCCCGCTGAGAGACATCAGAAGTCCCGCCGCCAGGGCGCCAATCCCCAGAGCAGACATAAGGCCTCCGTAAGCATCCGCCTCCAGGCCCAGAGTCAATCTGGCAAAACTGGGGATGAAGATATTGAAATTGAGAAGGAAGAGACTGATCACGCCGGCAATAACGAGCAGCGCGGCGACGACTCTGTTGTTTCTGATATATCGGGCTCCATCGCGCACTTCGTCAACATAGTTGCCCGTTCCGTCCTTCGCCGGCTTTCTGCCGGCTTGCGTGAAGATGAGGCTGATGATGACAGCCGCATAGCTTAATGCATTCAGAGCAAACGTCCAAGGGATCCCGATCATGGCGATGAGGGCACCGCCTATGCCGGGCCCCATGGCACGAGCGACGTTGAACATTGTACTGTTGAGAGCAAGAGCATTCACGATCGCGGATCCCTCATGCACCTGCTCCTTGACAAAAGCCTGCCTTGTCGGCCAGTCGACGGCTGTCAGGATGCCGGTGAACGCTGCAATCGCAAGAACTTGCCAATACTGCGCATGCCCGCTGAACGTCACGACGGCCAGCAAAGCAGCTGCCACGGCGAACAGGCTCTGTGTCAGCAACAGGATCGAACGTTTGGGGTAACGATCAATGACAGGACCGATAAACAGCGACAGGACAAGGGACGGCAGAAACTGTATTCCGGTCAGCAGTCCAAGTTTGAACGGGGAGTTCGTCAGCTGCAACACCAGCCATGATTGACCCGTGTTTTGCATCCACGTTCCTATCAGCGAGATGCTTTGTCCTGCAAACCACAGCCGATAATCCTTTGACTCGAATGCCGGCAGGCGTCCCCTGATGCTCAAATCATTTCCTTTCGCTTACCGAATGACCATATAGTCCTCAGTGTATCCATCCGCCTGGGGAATCATGAATCTGCGGATCTCTGCTGCCGGGCAGCGGCGGGGACGCCGATTCGCCGCCCTTTTTCGGAGAGGACTAGTGATCCGATGGGCTTTCCACCTCTACTTCGGCAACTGCCGACAACGCTTCTTCTCCCATGAGCAGCGGCTCAGCAACAGGAACGTGCTCTATGACTTTCCTGCACCAATCCACTGTAAAGAGCAGAATGACTGAAAGAAGCCCCGCGACGATATTGCTGACAGTCATGCCAAACCAGACTCCCTGTGATCCCTTCTGCAGCGCTATGCCGAAATACCATGCCAGAGGAACGCGCAAGCCCCAGAGACGTACCAGGTCCAGGATCATGTTGGGAATATTGTGGCCCGACCCCTGGAATGCGGATTGAACACCCATCATCAGGCCGAAAAACGGGTTCGACCACAGGAAGACCGACATGAACCGGATGCCTTCGGCAATGACCACGGGTTGGGTCGGGATAAACGCCTTGTAGACGAACGGCGTAATGATCCTCATGAAAACGCTGGCAATCGCCATAAGCGCGACCATAGTGGTCATACCTTGCCACACGACCTTCCGGGCGCGGTCTCTCATATCCGCACCGAGCGCTTGCCCCACCATCGTGGCGATCCCTATGCCTGCGCCATCATTGATGAGAGATGTGATACTGAACATCCGGTCACCGATACCGTAGGCGGACAGTGCAATCGTCGGGTCCGGCGTACGGCCAATGATGCCCATCAGAACAATGAACCCGAAGGATGTCCCGGACCCGCCTATCGAAGCCGGAATACCGATACGCAGGATACGCCTAGTCCATACCGTTTCGGGAATCAGATCGCGCCATGTTACCCGGAGCTTGCGCTTTCCGCTTACAAGGATCCACAGAGAGATAACTGCGGCCAGTATCTCGCACAAAACCGTCGCCAGTGCTGCACCGGCGACTCCCATTCGATCAAACGGACCCCAGCCGAAAATCATGAATGGGTCCAGAATCACGTTCAAAACAACGGTGACAATATTGATGATCATCGGCGTAACCGTGTCACCATACGCGTTCATGATCTGCGCGTACAACGATGTCACAAAGATCGCCGGCAAGCCCGCGAAGATAATGCGCGTATAGCTGACGGCTGCCGACGAAACTGTTGTGTCGGGTGTAAGGAGAGGAAGAACAACCGGAGCGAGGAAGATACCCACGGCCGTCATGGCAAACCCCAGCAGGATACCGAGCGACATGGTCTGCCCGGCTGCCTTTTCGGCTTCTGCATGGTTGCGCGCTCCAATGAACTGCGACACCAGCGCAAGACCGGATGAACCGAATCCCGCCGCGAACGCTATGAGAAACCAGACGACCGGACCCGCTACCTGTACGCCCGCCACAGCCTGGGCGTTTTCGGCCGTGGGCAGGTGTCCGACCCAGAAGGTATCGGTCATGTTGTACACCATATTGAGCAGTGAACTCACCATGACCGGCCACGCAAGCCGGAACATCGTTGGCACGACGGGTCCGTGCAGAATCTCCTGTCGCGACGGCATGCTGCTACGCATATTCATGGGGCACCGCCTTCAGCTCTCGCCGGGTGCTGTGATCATCTCGACCGCCTCGTCTTCTGACGAGGTCTCGACAATCGAACCATGCTCAATGACCTTATGATGCCAGTCAATAGTTGCCAGGAGAACAAGGGCAAGGGCCCCGGCCAGCACATTGCTGATGAGCATCCCGATCCAGACCCCGCGGGATCCCATGCCGACTGCGTAACCGAGCAGCCATGAAAGCGGTACACGCAGTCCCCACAGCCGCACAAGCTGCATGATCATCGAGGGCATGTTGTGACCCGCTCCCTGGAATGCAGCCTGCACACCGTTGACGATCCCGAAAAACGGCATCGACGGCAGGAACAGGTTCATGAACAAAATGCCTTCTCTGATGATATCCGGCTGCGTCGGAATAAAAGCCCTGAACAGCCAGGGTGCCAATATCCACAAGACAACACCCTCGCCGACCAGCAAACTGAACATCAGCGTCGTTCCCTTCCAGACTACACCATCGGCACGCTTCTGCAGATCAGCACCCAGCGCGTGCCCTGCCATCGTGGAAATGGCCAGCGACAATCCGTCGATCGCGATGAAACTGACATTGATGAATCGGTCACCGATGCCGTATGCCGACAAAGCAACAGTGGCATTGGGGAGGCGGCCGATGATGCCCGTCAGAACGACGAAGCCGAACGATGTCCCGGAAACGCCCACCGACGCAGGCAGGCCGATCCTGAGAATGCGCTTGTACCACTGCCAATCCGGTTTCAGATCACAAGGCTGAGCGACAAGACCTCTCCTGCCACGGAAAAGGATACCCAGGGAGATGACGGCGGCCAGCATCTGACAGATGACGGTCGCCAGCGCAGCGCCTGCAACCGTCATCCTCGCAAACGGCCCGATGCCAAAGATCATCAGTGGATCAAGAACGATATTTGCCACGAC
>JAKLHS010000030.1 GCA_022710025.1 Caldisericota bacterium
AAGACCAAGGTCCCCTGTGAGTTGGCTCACCGCCATGGTATCGGGCATATCTCGTTTGTTCAGCTGGTATACGACGGGAGTATCCGGCAGTCCATACTCACGAAGATTTGAGAACATGTCTTCCAGATTCCGCATATTGTCTTCTCGTCGATCCTGATTGGAGTCGGCCACGAAGACAATGCCGTCCACCGACTTCAGCACCGACTTTCGTGTGAGCTTATAAAGCTCCTGCCCGGGAACCGTATAGAGGCTCAATCGTATCTTGAATCCCTTGACGCTACCCAGTTCCACAGGAAGAAAATCAAAGAACAATGTGCGTTCTGTCTCTGTGGCGATAGAGGTAAATTGACCCTTGACCTTTTCGGGGATAGTCTTGAAAATCCAGCCCAAATTGGTCGTTTTGCCACTCATAGCCGGGCCATAGTAAACGACTTTGAACGTAATCTCGGATTTCGAGAAGTCGATGAGAGACATGTGTCCTGCAGCCTCTTCCTCAGAAGAGGTTGTCGATTTCGTCGTGCAATCCCTGTCGCAGGTCTTGAGACGGTTTCTGACGAGGAGCCTCTGTCATTCTGTCGAGAATCGGTCGGATGGAACTAGCGATCTTCTTTGCCCAGAACCTGATTGCGCCTATGGGCGCTTTGTTGTCAAAAATGACTGCAAGCAGAATGAGCGGGCTTACCAGAGAAATGTGGATGTTGGTCTCGGTACCTTGATGAAATGTCAACGTGAACTCTCGTTCTCCGAGCAACTTGGCCAATTCGTTGGTAGCGGAGAAGACGCCCGCGGCAAGCGCGGATACTGCAATGGCGGATTCCTGTGTAACCGTGCCGCTTTTCGCAAGAAGTTCACCACTCTTGTTGAGCAGGATAAAATCCTTGGCCTGGGAATCGATCAAGTACTGCGAAAAAAGGCCGTTTATGGTGTCGATGTCTTCCTTAGTAATGACCAGAGACGAGAGCTGACCTTCCATCTATCCCTCCGTTTTCGACAGCGTGATCATCTTCTTGGCAGTGAGCCCGCTCAGCGCCGCCCAGACTCTGAAACAACCGAATTCCAACTCTCTGAGCACCCTGTCCAGCGTCTTGGGCTCGCCCGCGGTTTGCAGAAGCATGAATTCGTCGGGCTCCAGCTCGACGGGGCATTCGCTCAACTCTTCAGGTATAGAAACGATAAGCTCCAATGGTTCCAGATTCATGCCCGGAGATCCCGGGGCGTTTACGAGCCGGTTGGCCTCGATGAGAAGACTTGCCGTTGTCGCGTTGATGCGACGTGGGGGCATGATGACGTTAGACAGGAAGTTGAATGTTCCGTCTCGCTCGAGGAAGGCATCATAAAAAGCCGACAGACCACTACTATAGGGAGACTGAGCATGGATAACCCGGCCATTCTGGAAGAAGATGGCAAATTCCCCGAGATGGCCTTTTATATCAAGCTTCCCCGATCGCTGAGTGTTATCCAGCGTCTGGATCAACTGACTGAGCGGAAAGCTTTGCAGGTCGCCATGCAATTCCATCAGTACCTCCTGCACCCTAGATTAGCATGCTATTTGATTTCCGTCAGATTTCAAGGTATGCTGGTCACCAAATCACTGGGAGGTGTTTTGTGAAAAAGCCGGAAGAGACTGGATTGAACAAGACATCCGCATGGGACTCTGTCGATCGCAAGGCAGTGGACAGGTTCGCCACGGAGTATATGTCGGTAATCCGGGATGCGAAGACGGAACGGGAGTTTGTTGAAGCAATTGCGACGATTGCACAGGCGGAAGGATACACGCTTATTGACCCTCTGTCTCGGAAAGCATTTCCCAAAAGCGACAAGCTGCTCTTCATTAACAGGGGTAAAAACGCTGTTCTCGTACGGCTCGGCAAACATCCCCTCGGAGATGGGGTGACGATGGTGGCGGCGCACGTCGATGCGCCACGCATTGACGTGAAACAGAATCCCCTGTTTGAAAGCACCGGGCTTGCGCTTTTCCAGACCCACTATTATGGTGGCATCAAGAAATACCAGTGGGTCACGATTCCGCTTGCTCTGCACGGCGTCGTCTTTGACAAAAACGGCAGGAAGCTTCAACTGCGTATCGGTGAAGATGAAGCAGATCCAGTGTTCAGCATCTCTGACATCTTGCCTCATCTTGGGCAGGCGCAGGCTGAGAAAAAGCTGAGTGAGGGCGTAGCTGGTGAAGCTCTTGATGCTATCGTAGGGCATATACCAAGTTCAAATAAGAACGAGAAAACGCCGGTCAAGGCGAACTCCCTCAAGGTGATCGCAGAACAGCTCCATATTGACGAGCGTGCTTTTGCAGCCGCTGAACTGGAGATGGTGCCCGCCATGAAGCCGCGGGAAGTTGGATTCGACCACTCCATGATCCTCGCCTATGGGCATGATGACCGTATTTGTGGGTATACGGCTGCCAGGGGCCTGCTCGACCAGCGCAATGTTCCCGATCGAACGCAAATCGTCTTGCTGGTTGACAAGGAAGAGATAGGAAGCGATGGCGACACAGGCATGCAAAGCGAGTTTCTGGAGCTGATCATCGAACGTCTTCTCCACGAGCTGAATGAGAAAGCTACTGTTCGTCAGGTATTATGGAATTCTGTCGCTCTCAGTGCCGATGTCGGTGCGGGGATGGATCCCAACTACCTTGATGTGTTCGAAGCGGCCAATGCTGCGACTGTGGGAAATGGCATCGTGATCACCAAGTTTACAGGGTCCAGAGGAAAGACTTCTGCTCACGACGCCTCTGCCGAGACACTCCACAAGTTCCTGGAGATTCTGGACAAGAAAGCAGTCCCGTGGCAGGTTGCCGAGATGGGTAAGGTCGACGTTGGCGGCGGCGGGACCGTGGCGAAATTCTTGTCAAAGCGCGGCATCGAAACGCTCGATGCAGGTCCTGCGCTGCTCTCGATGCATGCTCCACAGGAGTTGGCCAGCAAAGCAGACCTGTATTGCTGCTACCTGGCCTACAGGGCATTTCTGGAGCAGGGTCGCTAGGTCGCCGCGCTGGCACGAAAGCAACCCGGTTGGTGAACACGCGATCGGGTTGCATCTTCGTTCCTCTCGCATATACTACTCATGCTCTCTGCCGTTGGGAAGACGGCCGAAATCCAAGTCCAAAGGGAGGATGTTTTGAGACAGTTTGAACTCATGTTTATCGTGGACGGCACGGTGTCCGAAGAAGACGCCGGTACGGTGGCAACTGCTGTCCAGAGTTTCATTTCAACCAAGGGGACCGTTCTGCGTGCCGACGCCTGGGGGCGGCGAAGGCTGGCGTATCCGATCAACAAGAAGACGGATGGCTATTATTGGGTAGTTGCATTCGAATGCGAGCCCGGTGACGTTGACGCTCTCAAGTATCAGCTCAGGGTCAATGAGAAGGTCGTGCGGTGGATCGTTACTCGTCCGGAACGCGGGGTATGCGTAAAACCTGTCGAAGCTGCGACGCCTGAGTCGGAGGCATCGTCCTCTGTATCTGCTACGGTTTCAGAAGCTGCGATTCCATCGGAGTCAGCCTCAGAAGGAGGTCCGATGTCGGAGCCTGAGCATGAATGATCTGAATCAGGTCGTTCTGACAGGAAGGATCACAAGAGATCCTGACATACGATATACGCCGTCAGGGAAGAAGACGGCGAGAGTTTCCATCGCTGTCAACCGGAGCTGGAACGCGTCAAAAGATCCCTCGGTGCGTGACTGGAAGGAAGAAGCATTCTTCGTGGATGTCACTGCATGGACATTTGTTGCCGACAAAATCGAGAAATCAGCCGAGAAAGGTCTGCGGGTACTTGTTTCAGGCCGTCTCTCCATCCGCGACTATACCGCAAACGATGGTACAAAGAAGCGAGCCACTGAGATTGTTGCGTCGACATTCGAGATCATCGGCGTCCCTCAGAATCATCAAACTGCAAATGAGCCCGGCGAATATGCCGGCGAGGACGATCTCCTGAAGGACTTTGAGGTCCCGGAGGGATCGCTGCAGCAGGGTGCCGGATCTGAGGACCACGATGTTCCCTTCAACTGAAATCAAGGAGTAGACAACCATGCCAAATGCACCATTTAAGAAGACATCCAAGACAGGCAAAAAGAAATCTTTCTACTTTCGGGCGCGTAAGAAATTCTGCCCATTCTGCGCAGACAAGACGGAAGGCATCGACTACAAGGATGCGCCTCGTCTTCGTCGGTTTGTAAGCGACAAGGGAAAGATCCTCCCGCGACGTGCGACAGGAGTGTGCGCCAAACATCAGCGCGCTCTCGCTTCCGCAGTGAAGCGTGCGCGCGTCATGGCGCTGCTCCCCTACGTAAGTCGCTAGGCGATAGTAATGGATAGGAAGGTAATCTTGCTTGCCGATGTCAAGGGGGTTGGCCGCAAGAATGACGTGGTCAACGTCTCTGTAGGCTATGCTGCTAATTACCTTCTTCCTCAGCGCTTGGCGGTTGATGCCACGCCGGACAGGGTTGCCGCTCTCGCCAAACGCAACCTTGCTCTCTCTAAGGAGAAAGGTGTAGCGTTCGCCCTAGCACAGGAGTTGGCAGAGAAGTTGAAGGGGCAGTCCGTTACGGTGCAGGCCAAGGCTACGCCGCAGGGACACTTGTACGGGGCCGTTGCTGCTGACGACATCGCTGCTGCAGTACATGCGCAGCTGGGTCTTGTCATAGACAGGAAATCGTTTGCCCTCGATGAGCCGATCAAGACTCTCGGAACGTATACTGTTTCTGTCAAGCTGAATCCCCAGGTCATTACGAGCATTACGGTAACGGTTACAGAAAATCCCTGAGGATGGCCGAACAGGAAGAGAATGTCGTCAATGCGTCTCGCGCACGCAACCAAGAGGTTGACGTGAGCGCTCCGGGCAGCGTGGTGCCGCCATACGACATGGGAGCCGAGCAATCGCTGCTCGGCTCCTTTATTGTCTCAAACATCACTGTTGATGAGGTAATGGACTACCTCAAGCCGGATGACTTCTATTTCGACGAACATGTCATCATCTGTGAATCCATTTTCCGTCTGCATGCCTCAAATCACCCTGTAGACGTCGTCGTTCTCAGTAATGATATCAAAAGCCGCGGCAATCTTGACCGGATAGGTGGGGTGCCGTATCTGGCCAGGTTGACCGAGCTTGTTCCGACGACTCGCAATGTCAAGTATTACGCAGAGATAGTCAAAGAAGCCTCTGTGAAACGGGGCATCATCCGCGCCGGGCGTGATATCTACGAGATGGGCTTCTCGCCGACCGTTACTGCCATGGAGCTTATCGATCGCACCGAGAAACTGGTCTACGATGCCTCTCAGGGCATGGTACGCGGGGACTTCCAGCCATTGGAGCGCATCCTCCCGACGACGCTCCAGGTTCTCGAAGATCGGTATGACAGCCGGGGATCTATTCGTGGCATAGCTACGGGAATTAAAAACCTTGACCTGCAGATAGGTGGATTTCAGCCGCAAGAACTTGTTGTCCTGGCGGCCCGACCGAGCGTCGGCAAAACATCGCTAGCCCTCAATATTGCAGCGTACAATGCAGTTCGGCAAAAGAAACCTGTGGGTATCTTCAGCTTAGAGATGTCAAGAGAGCAGCTTACCGAGCGCGTTATCTCGTCAGAGGCAATGATCGAGGCAGACAAGCTGCGTTCCGGTTATCTCTCGCAGGAAGACTGGCAAGCTCTGACCCAGGTGAGCAACAAGTTATCAGATGCGCCCTTATATATTGATGATACGGCTGGACTCACGGCTCTGGAGATACGGGCTAAAGCGAAACGACTTGCGGTCATGGCAAAAGTGCAATTACTAATTGTCGACTATCTCCAGCTTGCCGCATCAGGGGAAAAGGTGGAAAGCCGCGTCCTTGAGGTTGCCCAGATCACGAGATCACTGAAAAACCTTGCCCGCGAACTCAGCGTTCCCGTGATCGTCGTTTCCCAGCTCTCGCGCGACATTGAAAAGAGAGATCGAAAGAAACCACAGCTTTCAGACTTGCGAGAAAGCGGGGCTATCGAGCAGGATGCAGACATCGTCATCTTCCTCTACACCGACGAAGGAGTGGATACGGCAGAAGTGAATGTCCGTACGCCCACAAATGCGCTGGTTGCAAAACACCGCAACGGAAGACAGGGCAATGTCAAACTGATGTTCGACAAGCGGTACACACGCTTCGAATCGCTTGATACAACGGCGGAAGACTAGGAAGAAGCCCACACAGCGCACTTCGCTCTTGACGATAAGGGCGTTCTCAGTAAGATAGAAAGGCGCGGGCCGTTAGCTCAGGTGGCAGAGCATCTGCCTTTTAAGCAGAGGGTCACAGGTCCGAGTCCTGTACGGCTCACCAAGCCCTCGTAGTCTAATGGTCAGGACACGGCCCTTTCAAGGCTGCGATAGGAGTCCGATTCTCCTCGAGGGCACCACAAGTGGGCGGATGGCTCAGCGGTAGAGCACCTCCCTCACACGGAGGGGGTCGCAGGTTCGAACCCTGTTCCGCCCACCATCTTGTGTCGCGCTTGAGTACGGCATCACAGGATTGGCAAGGCTGTGACATAAGATGGCGGCTTGACTTTTCGCAAAACGGCTTATACTCGGTGCATACGGGGTCGTGGTGTAGCTGGTCCAACACGCTGGCCTGTCACGCCGGAGACCACGGGTTCAAATCCCGTCGATCCCGCCAGAGCGGGAGTAGCTCAGGGGTAGAGCACTGCCTTGCCAAGGCAGGTGTCGCGGGTCCGAATCCCGTCTTCCGCTCCATTTTTCATAATAAACCGTGGCAGCAGGCTGCCTCAAGCCGGCGTAGCTCAGTTGGTAGAGCAGCTGATTCGTAATCAGCAGGTCCTCGGTTCAAGTCCGAGCGCCGGCTCCAGTCACGTTCCATCCGCTGGACCTCCCTTTGATCCTTGCGATCCGGGATCACTGCATTCGGAAATTGATGCGCCATGCGGTGGCGGTTGCCTGCAGTCACTGCGCATGTTAAGGTGCACGCCGGATGCCGGGCTTCCCCGGCACGTGCGTGCCTCCCACCCGCAAGAAACACGAGACGGATTGCCATGAAGGGTCTCCATCGGTACCTCGTAGTCGCGATGCTGGCCCACCTGTACGCGATCGCAAGCTGGGCGCCTGCCCACGGGCAAGACAGGCCCACGCCGCAGACCGACAACGCGTGGCGCGTTACCGCGTCGGTGACGCCCGTCTACCAGGGGAATGCCGATATCGATGGAGGCGGTTCGTATCGGACGGAGGGCGTGCTCGTCCGCTTGGGGGCAAGCGGCCCAATCCTCGGCCCGCTCCGAGGCGGTGTCGTGTTCAGCTACGATTACCGGGATTCGCACTTCAAGACGCCGACGGTCTTCGGCAGCCCGGCCCCCTGGGAAGCTGTCCAGCGGATCGGGGTGGCTGTGCCGCTGTCGGTGGGGTTGGCCGACGGGTGGAGTGTGGGGCTGACGCCTTCCCTGGATTCGTTCCGCGAGGACTCAGCGGGCTGGGGCAGT
>JAKLHS010000031.1 GCA_022710025.1 Caldisericota bacterium
CCGTCATGCGCCACCGAACCTCCTGTTTCTTTTCCGGAACATGCGTATTACGTCGTTCAGCGCATCAGGCGTGAAGTCGGGCCATAGAACATCGAGAAAGAAAAACTCGGCATACGCCATCTCCCACAACAAAAAATTGGAGACCCGCGATTCGCCGCCGGTCCGTATGACGATATCCGGTGATTTCTCGCCCCGCAGCCACAGATTGGACTCGAATGTGCTCTCCGTAAGAGACTCCGGGGTTGCGCGACCAGCTGCGCATGCTGTCGCAAATTCACGCGCGGCATGTACTATCTCCGCCCGTCCCCCGTAGTTCAGCGCGACATTCAGGTGCAATCCGTCGCCCGATTCCGTCTGGGTCTCGATCACCCGAACCGCAGTCCGGACGTCGGGAGGCAAGCTACTGCGTTCACCGATGACGCGAACGCGAACACGCTGCGTGACAAGATCCGGCAGCCATTTGGTAACGGTGGTCACGAACAGATGGAGAATAGAGCCGACCTCGTCAGCGGATCTCTTCCAGTTCTCCGTCGAGAACGCAAACACCGTGAGCGCCGATACCCCTGCTGCGGGCGCGGTCGCAACAATATCATGCACGACCTGCGCTCCCTGCCTGTGCCCGGCGATTCGCGGCAATCCACGGTTGACCGCCCACCTGCCGTTGCCGTCCATGATGACAGCCACATGAAGCAGATTGTCGGCGGTCCCGGCGACGTCCTTCCCTACAGGGACAGAATCTCCTTCTCCTTGGCTTCGAATGCTTTGTTTACCTCTGCTACATGACGGTCGGTGAGCTTGTCCAGCTCTTCCTCGAGCCGATGCTGCTCATCCTCGGATAGCTCTTTGGCTTTTTGCTTCACCTTGATTCCTTCACGCACTTCACGCCGGATTGCCCGTATTTCCTCTCGGAATTTCTCCGTCAACTGAGAAATGCGCGCGACCATTTTCTTCCTCTCGTCCAGCGTCAGGTCCGGGAACACCAGGCGAACCCGCTGACCATCATTGGTCGGCGTTACCCCGATGTTCGCCTTCAGGATAGCCCGTTCGACTTCCTTGAGCAGGTTCTTGTCCCACGGCTCGACGACCAGGATCTTGGCCTGTGGTGCAGATATCGTCGCGACGTCCTTCAGCGGGTTGCGCTGCCCATAGGCCTCGACAACAACGCCGTCCAGATAGGCAGGAGTGATTCTGCCCGCCCGGATTTCCGAATAATCCTTGAGAAGGGCCTGATGAGCAGCCTGCATCCTTGCATCTACTGGGGTGAAGTACTTGTCCATCTACGCCTCCTTTATCAGAGTGCCAATGTCGCCCTGCATCACTGCCCGGATGATGTTCCCGGGGCTGTTCATGTTGAACAGAAGGATAGGCAGGTGGTTCTCCCTGCAGAGAGAGATAGCGGTCGCGTCCATTGCTTTTAGATGATCTGCAAGAAACTGATCATAGCCGATCTCCCGATACGGACGCGCGGATTTGTCGACCCGGGGATCGCCTGAATAGACTGCGTCGACGTTTGTTCCCTTGAGAAGGATATCGGCTCCGACCTCGACAGCCCTGAGAGCCGCGACTGTATCCGTCGTGAAATACGGAAGTCCGGTCCCTCCAACGAAAATGAGGATCCTGCCCTTTCGCAGGTGCTCCAGAGCCCGTTGACGGATGTACGGTTCGCAGACCTGATCCAGTCGAAGCGCGGACATGGCTCGCGCCTCCAGCCCCAATTGCTCAAACGCGGACTGCAGGGCCAGACCGTTCATGATCGTCGCCAGCATGCCCATGTAGTCAGCCGTGGCGCGGTCAAGCCCGGTTCCTTCATTGCCGACCCCGCGCCATATATTGCCGCCGCCAACGACGATACCTACCTGCACTCCGCTTTCCAGAAGCGTATGCACCTCGCGTGCCACGTATTGCACGGTCGGAAAATCGATACCCGACGCGGCGTTGCCTTTCAGGGCTTCGCCGCTGAGTTTCAGCAGTACTCGCCTGTACAACGCCGCCATTGGTGTGCGCCTGTATGCGTGACTAACAGACCGTAGGCTCGCCGCCGATCTTGAAGCGCGCAAACCTGGTCACGACGATGTTCTCGCCCGTCTTGGCGATCATGGCCTTGACAAGCTCCTCTACGGTCTCGCTCTCGTCACGGATGTAGGGCTGCTGCATCAGGCACGCTTCCTTGTAGAACGCACCCAGCTTGCCCTCGATAATCTTGTCCCAGACTTGCTCCGGCTTCTTCTCCTCGGCAAGCTGCGCTCGATACAGCTCTTTCTCGTGCTCGATGACGTCGGCGGGAATGTCTTCCGGACGAATATACGATGGGTCTGTCGCCGCGATCTGGATAGCGACCTCTTTCCCGAGCCCCTGAAAGTCATCCGTCTTGGCAACGAAATCTGTCTCGCAGTGCAGCTCGACGAGAACACCCAGCTTGCCACCGGCGTGAATATAGGTAAACACCATTCCGTCTCCCGCCTCGCGAGAGGCTTTTGAAACGGCTTTTGCCAGCCCCTTCTCCCGCAGCGCGTCGATAGCTTTGTCCATGTCGCCGTCGCTGGCTGCCAACGCTTTTTTGCAGTCCAGCACTCCTGCTCCCGTCCGCTCACGCAGAGTCTTGACGGTGTCCATACTGATATCGGCCATTATTTCACCTCGGTATCGTCATCGACGCTGTCCTCGGCATCGGTCACGGTCTCTTTCGCTTCTCCGTCACGAGCGAAGTCGTTCATGCTCGTGTGTTCCTCGTCCGCCTCCGACTGCTGAACGCCCTCCCGCCCCTCGATAAGAGCACTGGCCATGAGGCCGGTGATAAGCCGGAGCGACCTTATGGCATCGTCATTGGCCGGAATCTGGTAGTCGATCTCGTCCGGATTGCAATTCGTGTCGATAATGGCAACCACGGGAATGCCCAGCGCATGCGCTTCCTGGATCGCACTGTGTTCCTTGTGCGTGTCGATGACATAGATCGCCCGCGGGAGACCATCCATCGTCCGAAGACCGCCGAACAGCTTGCCGAGCCTTGCTTTGGACTTGAGAATCTTCGTGCGATCCTTGATGCCCATCGTATCGATGGCCCCGTCCGCCTCTGCCCTATCAATCTGTCGCAGCTGGTCGATGCTCTTGCGAACAGTAGCGTAGTTGGTCATGAGACCGCCCACCCAGCGTTCGTTGACATACCAGGCCCCCGCGCGCGTAGCTTCCTCGCGCACGATATCCTGAGCCGCTTTCTTGGTTCCGACGAAAATGACGTTGCCACCGTCGCGCGCCACGCCGGACAAGAAGGCGTATGCCTCATCAAGCTTGGCGACCGTCTGCTTGAGATCGAAGATGTGAATCCCGTTGCGCTGAGTAAAGATATAGTGCTTCATCCGGGGATCCCATCTGCGAACCTGATGTCCAAAATGCACGCCTGCTTCGAGCAGGGACTTCATTGTTACGACTGCCACAATACTGCCTCCTGTTAGTTTTAGCCTCCGCTCCTTCAACTCCTGGACAACCGCACAGCGGAACCATCCTGAATCCGGAGCGTGTGGAATAATGCATGGCAATTGTACCAGAAAAAGGCCAGGATGACAAGCCGGGCACATGTCGCAAGGACTCCCACGGTCCATCTGACTGGTGCACCTTGAACTGTTCCCCGTCCCATGCCTCAATTGACTTGCCTTCTGTCGTTTTTACAATAGGAGACAGCAACCCGTGATTTGCCCCTGCACCTGGGCTGCGCATGCGACACGAAATTACGAGAAGGACACGAGGAGGAGCCATGGAAGAGGTCCTGCGAAACCTGAACAAGGAGATAGGCGTGACGGGGAGTGCCGTTATCAGCAAGGATGGCCTCGTCATCGCCAGCGCGCTTGACCGGGATGACGAATCGGTTGCCGGGATGGCGGCCAGTGTTTTCCAGTGCGCCGCCACGGCATCCGGCGTCATGTCGATCGGGGCAACGGGCATGATTACTCTTGAGGGCGATAGTGGCAAGGCGTTCATGATCGACCTGCCCGAGGCGTTTCTTGTCGTCCTGACCAACGCCGATGTCAACCTCGGGCGGCTCCGTATCGAGATTCGCAAAGCAGCAAGCCTTATCAGGACCCAGATGTAGCCTGGCTGCACAATCAATCGACATGCAGTAATATTTGAGTTTGCAGGGAAGTCCGGTCGTATCGAGAACCAGATCACAACGGCGAGCCCGGGGCAGTTGCCGGGGCAAACACACAGCAGACAAGGAGGAACAATGGTAGACAACTGGATGGACAAAGTCAAGAGTGTTGCGAGCAAGGCCGTCGACGGGGCCAAGGATCTTGCCGCGAGCACAAAGATCAAGGTGGAGATTGCGGGGCTCCAGGGCAAAATCAAGGATGCCAAGCAGGAGTTCGGATTGAACGTCTATTCCATGCTGGAGCAGGGAAAGGCCCTTGAAGAAATCACAGCGGCGTTTTCTTCCGTACAGTCTGCCGTAAAGGACTTCGAAGCACAGATCGCCGCAAAGCAGGAGGACTTGAAAAAGATCAGCGAGGATAACGCCTGATACGGTTTCCGGGCGACGTTTGGAAAGCGTGTGCCATGCGCACACGCTTTCCTTTTCTCTCCGTGGAGCGGATGACGCGTTGAGCGCATGACAGAGCATGAACTGCAGTTCCTCCTCGGTCAGCTGACTGCTTCCCGGGAATATGACCACCAGATCGCGGGGCGTATCGAATTCCGTGAGCACGAAGCATCACTGACGCCGTTTCCTTCCGACCTCGACCCCGATCTTGTCCTGGATCTTTCCGATAAGGGGATCACTCAGCTATACGCATTCCAGCGAGCGTGCTATGACGTCGCCTGCGACGGCCGTAACGTTACCGTCGTCAGTCCTACGGCAAGCGGCAAGAGTCTTGCTTTTCAACTGCCGCTTCTCAACCATCTCCTGAAGCACGCAAGCGCCACAGCCCTCCTTCTCTACCCCACAAAGGCCCTTATCGAGGATCAGCGCATGAAGCTGAAGCAGATGGAGCGGTGTGTGAAACGTGTCAACACGGCTGTCTACGATGGTGACACGGATCCGGATACCAGACGGCAGCTCAGAAAGTATGGACGTCTCCTTCTCTCGAACCCGGATACGCTCCACTTTAGCATGCTTCCCCATCACCAGGATTGGTCCAGGTTCCTGCGCGGCCTCGCGTATGTCGTTGTCGATGAAGGCCACTACTACCACGGTGTTCTCGGTTCCCACATGGCGCTGCTCCTGCGTCGCCTGAGGCGTCTTGCCAACTTCTATGGCGCCTATCCAGTTTTCATCGTGGCATCGGCCACGATCGACGACCCGGGACCGTTCGCATCCCGGCTGACAGGGGAATTGGTGCATCCGGTCGAGCCGGGCGGAGCACCAGAAGGCCGGCGCACGCTCCTGCTCTTTAATCCGAAGATCGTAGACAAAGAGAACAATATCCGCAGAAGCGTGATGAAGGAGACCCTGTGGCTCTTCCGGCGCATCGTCGAGGAGGATATCCGTACGATCGTCTTCACGAAGTCACGCCGGGAAGCCGAGCTTCTCTACAAGTACATCCGGGATGCCGATACGGGCGGAGAACACCGTCTCGACAAACGTGTCTCCACCTATCGAGCGGGATACCTTCCCGCGGTGCGACGCGACATCGAACACCGTCTTGCTTCGGGTGAACTGACGGGTGTCGTGGCAACGAACGCGCTGGAGTTGGGCATCGATATCGGACACCTTGATGTATCCATCACTGCCGGCTATCCAGGTTCCATTACGAGCCTTTTTCAGCAGATGGGGAGAGCCGGTCGCGAGCGCGATCATTCACTGGCAATCTTCGTCGCATCTTCCAATCCCCTGGACCAATATGTTGTGCAGACGCCGGATTTCATCTCCTCGCACCGCTTTGGAACGCCCTCCATCAACCCCGACAACGAATACGTGGTGCGTGCTCACCTTCGGTGCGCAGCTGATGAGCTGCCCCTGCGAGAGGAGATAGACCGCGAGTATTTCGGCCCCATGTATGCCCCGCTGGTCACCAATCTGGCGGGCGAGAAAAAGTTGAGGGCACGCGGCCCCCTCATGGTCTCCACCGAGACCTACCCACACCGGTTCGTCAGCCTGCGTACCCTGTCTGATAAGCGGTATCGCGTCATCGACGAGGCAAACGGGCAGGTGCTCGAGGAAGCGGATGCGTACAAGGTGATCGAGGAGTTTTACCCGGGAGCAGTCTTCCTGCATCAGGGCGACTCCTACCTTGTCACCGGCAACGACCATGAGCAGCAGGTCGTGCATGCAACCCCAGCAACACAGAATTACTACACCGACGCTATCATCCGCAGTGACGTGACAATCCAGGAAGAGCGGCGCTGCAAAAGCTACGGCGACGCCAGGCTGGCGTTCGGCAAGGTTCTGGTGTCAGAGCAGACCGTCGGATTCATCAAGAAGAGTTTCCATGTGGAGACGGAGATCGGTCGCGAGTATGGCGAGACACCCGAGATGAGCTACGACACGATGGCGTTCTGGGTCACGGTGCCCGATCCGGTTCTGGAGCGCCTCAAAAACGGCGGATACGACATCGCCGGAAGCCTCCATGCGGCAGAACATCTTCTCATAGCGTTGATGCCCATCGTTGTTTTGTGCGATCCGAGAGATCTGGGGGGACTCTCCACTATCCTTCATCGCGATACGATGAAACCGACGATCTTCGTGTACGATGGCCATATCGGAGGCGTTGGACTTGCGGAAACGGCGTATGATCATTTCCGTCGAGTCGTGCAGCTGTCGCTTGACCGCGTGAGCACCTGTCCATGCAGGGATGGTTGCCCGAGTTGCGTCTATTCGCCAAAATGTGGAAACAACAATAAACCACTGGACAAGCATGGTGCGCAAGTCCTGCTTGGAGAGCTGTTGGAATGTCTCGGCCGATCGGAGTGATGCTCCCATGGCCAAAAATGCCGGTGCAACCCTAGGCCGGCGTACCATGTTCGAAACCGATGTGCGCTCCGGCTATCAAGTGAATGTGCAGATGGGGGACCGTCTGGCCCGCGTCCGATCCAGAGTTGATGATGACGCGGTAGCCTGACTCAAGCCCATACCTCGCCGCGACAAGCCGGATGACTTCAAAAATGTGGGCGACAAGCACATCATCCTCTTCCGTCAGCGCGTCGATACGCGTGATATGTTTGCGCGGAATGACCAGCAGGTGAACGGGGGCTTTCGGAAACCGATCCCGGATGATGAAGAGAAGGTCGTCTTCGTAGAGGAACTCCGCCGGTGCCTCATGCCGGCCGATCCTGCAAAAGATGCAG
>JAKLHS010000032.1 GCA_022710025.1 Caldisericota bacterium
GCGATATGGGATCCGTCCCCGCACGTGGAACAGCTTCTCTCCTGGCCAGTCGGGGAAGGCACCGCAAGGAGCAACTCGCTCCTGCCAGTCACCGGTTGAGACATGCCGGAACATGCTTCTCCGGACACGCCGCTCCTCATTAGACTTCCCTCTTCAAACCGTCCAGACCGTTGCCGTTCCAGATACCACACGGAGCTCTGTTGATGGCGTCATGAGCATCAGTCGCCGTACAGGCAACGAGTCCCCGATCTACAAGACTCTGTACGACCTCGTCCCCATGTCCGTGATGCAGGCTGTCGGCATTTATCTGCGCAAGACAACCCCGTCGAACCCAGCGATCAAGCATGCGCCAGTCCTCGCGCACATACCGGTAGCGTTCCACGTGAGCCAGGATCGGCGTTATGCCCTGCAGCTGCAGCCTGAAGACGACGTCATCGAAATACATCGGCAAGTTTTCGTACGGGAGTTCGAGCAACAGATGAGTCTTTCTGTCGGCGAGTGTCAATACATCTCCCCTCCTTACACGGTCGGGCAGATCGGGGCAGATGAACGCTTCATTGCCAGGCAATATGGCGAGAGCAATCGCGTTGCTGTCCAGCACCGCCTGGAGCTCCTGAACGGATCGGCGCACGACTATAGGGTCGGTCTCGTGCTCGCCTTCAATCCAGTGAGGCGTTGCTATCACGGTTCCTATCCCGTTCTCGACAGCCGTGCGCGCCATCAGGAGACTCGTGGCCGCATCCGGTGAACCGTCATCCAGTCCCGGAAGGATGTGGCAATGGATATCGACGGCACTCATGAATCTGTCTTTGGTGTCTCCACGGCTCTGGCAGAATCTACATCGGATACAGTGTAGGAGTTTGCGTACTTGTACTCGCTGCCCCGCAGGTGTACGCGGTTCAAGACGGCTCCCAACAGATTGGCGCGCGCTCCCTCCAGGGCCTCCTGCGCCCGGCGCACATCCCCACCATGAGTACGGCCGGCATGAATGACGAGGATGACACCGTCTGCCAGCGACGAGGTCACAACCGCATCAGTAACGACCAGAACAGGTGGACTGTCGACGATGATCATGTCGTATTCTTCACGCATGCGGTCCATCAAATGTTTCATCCGCGCGCTTCCCAGCAATTCGGAGCTGTTGGGCGGGATGGGACCGCTCGTGATGACGGACAAGTTCGGGTATGCCTTTGGATGCGCCGCCGTCGCCAAGTCTGTCTCGCCCATGATGAGGCTTGAGAGACCTTTCTGATTCGGCAGGCCGAAACGTTTGTGCAAGGTGGGGCTGATGAGATCCGTATCAAGGATCATGACTCGTTTGCCAGTTTGCGAAATGGTCTGCGCAAGAAACTGGGCAACTGTGCTCTTGCCCTCGTCCGGGGATGGACTTGTCACCAGAACGACTTTCAGCTCCCTGTCGACCGCCGCAAACTGCAGATTCGTGCGCAAGACGCGATATGCCTCGGCGACCGGGCTACGAGAACCCTTGTAACCGCCACCTCCATACATGTGTTCATCAGCCCCGCTGATAGCTGTCATTGAGATCACCTTTCAGATTGCCATCTGGTATCACTGCAAGCACACGAAGGCCAAAGAGTCTCTTGACGTCCTCGGCTGTCTTGACCGTATCGTCGAAGTAGTCTATCGCAAACGCGAGCAGAACTCCTAGCACGAGCCCGGCAGTCAGTGCCACTGCGATGTTGAGAACCGGACGTGGGCTGACTTGATCGGCGACAGGTACGGCCCTGTCGATGACGCTGACGTTTTCGACCCGATTCATGAACGTAGGAAGCTGACGGATAAAGGAAGCGGCCATTGTGTTAGCGATAAGTGCCGCACGAGTGGCGTTCTTGTCTTTCACGCTGATCGCTATGATCTCCGTTTCGCCCTGCACCTCCACGGTCGTCATTTTCGCAAGCTGCTTCGTGGACTCGCTCAACCCGAGCACATCTATCGTATCCTGCAGAATGGCACGACTCGTGATGATCTTCGCATAGGTGACCGCCAACGAACGCGACGTCTGAACCTGCCCATAATCGATGCCGCTTGTATCCTGAGGAACACTTGACCGCTCATTCACGATCAGTGAGGTGCCGGCTTCATAGACGGGCGGAAGAACGACGAAGGAGAAAAACGCCGCCAGACCGACCGCGACGATCATGACGAGAAAGATGATCCACAAGCGCCTGCGAAGTATCTTGATGATGTCTGCAAAACTGGTTGTTTCTTCCATACTGGGAGATCTCTCCATATGGCTCCTCGACTACGGCAGATCCGCACGGCCGCACACGTTCGGAACGCAGCGGGATAGGAACTATGCGTCCGATGCGGTGACTATAAGGCGTTCCACGCATCCCAATGGCATTTTTGTACAACTTCCATCGGGATTTGCAAGGGGAAGTCATTGTCATTGATCGGCGACATCGTGACTGCACGCAGGGCAGAGCGTCTGCAGACGTGTCTGCGCATTGTGAATCGATATTCATTCTGGAGAGTGGGAAGTAGGCGTGTCGGATTACAAAAGACGGAGGATGGTACCATCCTGATCATCAGTTTTCAAGCCATTTACTAGCAATTCATATTTTCATCACTATCGCTTTCTTGTCTAATCTTGAAATATGATTTACAATTCGCCTGTAAGAAGTGTGTGCTTATTGCTCGACATGACCTCTAAACTTGCTCGACACGACGTGTAAACGTAGGATCTGGGTTTGACTGCAGGATCTGGTAAGTGGCACGACATGACCTCTAAACTTGCCTTACAGGAGCTGTATGATCAAGTTTTTCACCACCGTCTTGTGCATCATGGTGGGCTTGGCGGGAGTCGCCGTACCGACAGCAACAGCCGCCGCCCGTCTCTCTACCTCAAGCAGAACCGCCCTTGTTGCATGTCTGCAACAAGAATATCTGATGCGAGATGCCTACCAGACACTCTTCAATGCCTATCCGATGCTGACGGCTTTTGATGCCATCGCAAAGGGAGAGGGCATCGCGATTGCTGACCTGCAGAAGGTATTTGCCAAATATAGGGTCGCCGTCCCCGCAGACAGCCAGTTGTCCACAGCCCGAACCATCGCGATGACAGTGACCGGTACCCTGACCGCAGATGCTGTTGCTATCGACCTCGAGCGATCTACCGCCGACCTGATGACGCGGTTGCTGACAACGACAGACAACAAAGACGTGAGAACGGCCGAGACAACGATCAAGGCAACATCACTCGGTGCCCACACGGACGCATTCACGGCCGAGCAGGTAGCTCTCACCCCTGCTCCTGAACCTGCTCCTGAACCTGCTCCTGAACCTGCTCCTGAACCTGCTCCTGAAACCCGCCCGTTCCCGGCACCCGTGACGACTCGAACTGTCATCGTGCCATCGACGATCGATGCTACCGGGACAAGCGACGTAAGCGCTGCCCTGAACTCGTTCGTTGCCGGCGTTGCCGACGGTTCTGCCATCGTATTCCCTGCTGGCGCAACCTATCGGCTTGATCAAGGCATCCAGTTTGCGAGCCGCCATAATCTCGTTTTTGTCGGCAATGGCACGACGCTCACGGTAGGAGCGGGTGTCAGCGGTGACAACCAGCTCGCCAGCACGTTCGTACTTGGTCATCGATACGGTGGATTCTGGGAAGGGAACAATACTGATATTGCCATCCGGGATTTCATCCTGGTCGGCAACAGTACTACTCCTGGGGTTTTCAACAGCGCCGCAGAACACCTCGCTTCCTTTGAGGTTGAGGGCAGCACGCGCGTCGAGATCAGCAACTGCCGCTCCTCCGGTTATTACGGTGACTTCGTGAAGGTCGGCGACAACTCGATGTCTGTCTGGGTCCATAACAACACCGTCCCGACGGTCGGCCGCAATGGCGGCACGATTATCTCGGGGCGTGATATCACCTTCGAGCAGAACACCTTTGGCACAGTCGGGTACTGTGTCTTTGACATCGAACCCAATACTGTCAGCGAAGCAACGTATAATGCAAAGTTTCTTGCAAACACCGCAGTTTCCTGGGACTGTGCATTCCTCTCCGTAGAAGGGAGTCATACCGGAGCCACGATCGATGGAGTAGTCGCAGCCGGTAATACCGTCACCGGTGACTCCATCTACACCGTCGTCGACAACGGCGGCACTGCACGCATGAAGAACATCTCCTTCACCGGCAATACAGGGATGAAAACAGTCGACGGTCCCGTCCTCACGTTCGCTCATATCGACGCGCTCACTGTCGCCGACAACGTTCAACCGCTCTCATCCGGCATTCTCACAAGGATCGTCGATTCAACGGGATACTAGCGACTACTCTGCATAATCCTGAGTTTTCCTGCCAACCCTCTGGCCACGACTCCTCGCCAGAGGGTTTTCCTTTTTTGTGCCGAGGTTTCGACAAGATGCCCCGCCGTAGACAACCGCTTCCCTTCCGGAGACCGTCAGCACCCATATACAGTGAAGAAAGGTTGACAATTTTGTGAAGAAGTGCAGCTCGCTGGGACGCGCTGTGCTGTCCAGCTATGCAGACTGTGCTTCCGAAAACCAGCCGTCTTGACGTGTACGGACTGCAGATCGGACTCTTGTGATATACTCGGGGCAGCAAATATGGTGTGTAGACCTTCGTCACGGAGGTAATTGTGAAGCGACCCGCTGTTGTGTGTCTGTGCCTGATGCTTTGTTTCGGTGGAACAGGTATCTCGGCGACCTCGGCCGCCAGTGCGTCCGTCTCGGCCAGAACGGCTCTCATCTCCTGCCTTCAGCAGACATACCTCATGCGGGACACCTATCGGCTCATCCTCGCCAAATACCCGACCCTGGAATCATTCCAGAGGGTCCTGTTGGATGAAGAGGCAATGCTTCAGACGATCAAGAAGGTTCTCGTCGAGCGCGAAATCGACGTTCCCATCGATGCAGGCGCTGTCGCGGCAGAGATCCTCATGAAGAAGATCGCCAGTGTCTCGCAGGCGTGCTGTACAGCCATTGAGCTCGAGCGCTCGACAGCCGTCAGAATGGCGAATCTGCTGCAGGCGACGCGCAATCGGGATGCTACGAGCATGGCAGCGCTGATCAGAAACGACTCGCTTGGCGCGCATACGCGCATGTTCGCCGCAGAGAAAGCAGCCCATAGGGAGGCGCCGGTCTCCCAGACCATCCCGGCAGCCTCCTCCTCGACTCGCCCATTTGTGGCACCTGTCACCAGTCGCACCGTGACAGTCCCGGAAAGCCTCGATACCACCGGAACGCATGATGTGAGCGCCGCCTTGAACAAGTTCATCGCTTCCGTCCCCGACGGTTCCGTCATCGCCTTTCCCAGCGGCGCGACATACCGGTTGGACGAAGGTATCCAATTCGCAAACCGTCACAATCTCATTTTTGCAGGATACGGCGCGACGCTCAGGGTAGGAACCGGCGCCAGCGGAAGAAATCAACTTGCCAGTTCCTTTGTTCTGGGCCATGCGTACGGCGGTTACTGGGCCGGTGGCAATACGGATATCGCCATCCGTGATTTCGTGCTTGTCGGTAACAGTCCTACGCCGGGCGTTTTTCGCTGTGGCACCGAGCACCTCGCGTCTTTCGAGGTCGACGGCAGCAGGCGCGTTGAGATCGCCGGATGTCATGCCTCGGGCTACTACGGTGACTTCGTGAAGATCGGCAATTCCACGTCCGTCTGGGTCCATGACAACACCGTCCCGACAGTCGGTCGCAGTGGGGCAACGATCATATCAGGAAAAGATATCGTTTTCGAACGCAACAGCTTTGGCACGGTCGGGTACTGCGTCTTCAACGTCGAGCCAAATTCCGCAAGCGAGGCGACCTACAACGCGCGCTTCCTGGAAAACACCGCCGAGTCCTGGGACTGCGCTTTCGTATCCGTCGAGGGCAGCCACACGGGAGCCACCATTGACGGCATCACGGTGACGGGGAACATCGTGAAGAACGATTCGATCAGGACTGTCGTCGACAACGGCGGGAAGGCGCGCATCAGGAACGTCTTGTTCACCGACAACACCGGCACGAAGGCTGATGACGGACCTGTCCTGCTCTTTGCTCACGTCGACGCTCTGACAGTGGCCAACAATATTCAACCGTTGTCATCCGGGAGCTTGATGAGGATCACTGACTCGACCCAACGGTAACGAGCATGGCTGCACGGGAGGAAACCGTCGCTGCTACTGGCTTGCATCAATCCGGGCCTACGCCGGGCTACGCCCCCTCCGCAGCGTTGTGATAAGGTTCACATAAGCGTAGAACATCCAGGCAAATGGATAATACAACCACATCTGGATCGAACCGTCGCGGAGCGTCCGCTGGAATTTGGCGGCATATCGGACGTAGTGCTCGGGTTTGGCAATGATGGCTATGCCCAGCCGCACGTGCTGCCGGTTCAGTCGCAATCCCTGATTCACTTGCCCGAAGTTGTTGACGAAACTCTTGTCCAGCCGTCTCAGGAAGGCCAGCCTCCGGCTATCAGCGATAAGAGAGCTTCGCAGCACCGTGTGTGCACACCATCTGACCATGGTGGCAACATCTTCTTTGTCACACCACGCAACCAAGCCTGAAAAAACCGCTCGCATCTCGCCTTGCGTCTTCTCGATGAAATCCCGGTACAAGAGTTTCTCGCTGTCGGCCCATGCTTCGCGAACTCCAGGCCTGCCATCACTGAATACATACCCCTCGGCAGCGCCGTGGGGAGCGGCCAGCAACTGCTCGTAGAGCTGAGTGTTGGCACACAGGATATCGAAATAGGGTGAAACGTGGTCACCATCGGCAGCGAAGATCAGGCCATGACGTTCATACGGGTGTGGATCCTCGGAGACGCCCCGGATGCCCAGATACCAGCCCCTTGTCCTGACCCCGAGCACCTCTTCGATCCCCTGCTGCATACGCCCGACCCAGCCAATGTCAACGATGTCGAGCGGTTCTTCTCCTGCTGTCAATTCTCTTGCATACGCCAGAAATGCCTGCCTGTTTTCATCCAATCTTGTCGCATGTCGTATCCTGAACGAGTCGTCGGACATGAGCTTCAGGTACCCGGTATTGGCGGACAAGCTGCCCGCCGTCTCCATCTGCTCAGGTGAGAAGGCATACTTCTGCTGGAGAGCGTTCACATCCTCATCGAAGAAGCCCAGCACCCTCAAGTAGTTGCGCAGCGAGATGTCGCCCAAGATGTTCTCGGTGGCTTTCTCAGGCTGCAGACTGAATATTGCCGCCCGCGAACAACGCAGGTAC
>JAKLHS010000033.1 GCA_022710025.1 Caldisericota bacterium
CCGACGAGAGCTACATGCTGGCGTGAGTGAATCGTAAGACAGATATCGTTCAAGATCGTGCGCCGGCCGTATGTCTTGCTGACGTGCTCCAGACGAAGAGCGATTTCCCCGCTTTCTCCCGTAGTGCGCAAACGTATGTGGGCTCGCTTACGCATAGACTTCGTCTCCGGCTGGATGTCGGCCTTGAGGCGCTCCATAGCTTTCTCTCGTGATGCAGCCTGGCTGGCGCGCGTTCCATACCGGTATTTCTCGACGTACTGGCGCATACGCTCGATTTCACGTCGAAGTTCCGCGTCGTGTTGTGCACGATCCGCCGCCTGAGCGCGGCGCACCCGTTCGTACTGCGTGTAGTTGCCGGTGAACAGACGCAGGACGCCGTTTTCCAGGACAAGCAGTTTGGTACACACCTGATCCAGAAACCAGATATCGTGGGATGCAACGAGCACGATGGAGGAAAGGATCTTCAGCTGGCGCTCGAGCCATTGTACGCCAGGTATGTCAAGGTAGTTTGTAGGCTCGTCCAGCAGCCAGATGCCCTGCGTATCACTGACGAGGCGGGACAGGCGAAGGCGGGAAATCTCTCCCGCGCTCATCGTTCCCGTGCGCCGATCCAGATCCGCGGAGGCAAATCCCAGACTGGACAATGCCCTGTTCATGCGAACGACGTAGTCGTACCCGCCTTGGGATTCGAATCGCTCTGTTTCGTGTTGAAGCTGTGACAGATATTCGTCTGTTTCCTCGGCCGTCGAAAGCAAGCACTCAAGCTCCCGTATGCGCGCGTCTTGCGCTTCCTGTTTTTCAAACGGCTCGGCGACTATCTCTCGCGCCGTCCGTTCCGGATCTACCGGGACAGCATCGATAAAGCACATCGTATCGCCGCCTGTGATCTGCACGGATCCGCGGTAATCCTCGTCTTTCCCCGTGAGCACGCGGAGCAATGTGGTCTTGCCGCTCCCGTTGGGGCCGACGATCCCGACTTTGTCACCCGGTCCGATCGCACAGTGCCGAGAGCGGAAGAGCGTGCGGTCGCCGAACGATTTTTCTAAGTTATCGAGTATCAATGGCATAATGAAAGGCTTCCTGCGAGTTTACAGCCCGGTCATCCTTGATATGATACTACTCGGCGGGCTTCACTGAAGTATAGCAGCGAATATCGCATCGCCAACATACAAATTTCTGTCTGAGGGTGTGGAGGAACGATGGAAAGCACGATCACGATAGAACGGCTCATTTCCCGTCCCGCATCAGGTGATGGCAATTTCCCATTGTCGCTTGGCCAGCTGAAACGGTTCATCAATGTATTATGGGACATTCCTTTCTATCATTCTGGGAGTTCCTGCAAGGTGATGCCAATCCTTCTTTCAGAATTGAGCGACTTGAATCCGGACAGGATGGTACTCAAGAGGAAGTTTCCCGGTACAAACCCGTATTTTCACCATTGTTCCTATGTCCAGTATTACATCGCTGTCAGATCAGGGAAATCCGCGGGGAGGGTGGCCGCATTCATAGACCGTACCTATCACGAACGAGGTGTAGCCGGTACGATCGGCTGGATAGGCTTGCTGGAATGTATTGATGACGACGACATAGCGGATGCTCTGCTGGATGCGGCCATACGGGATCTGCGCGCAGCAGGGGCTGTGAAAATCATTGGTCCAGCGAAGTTCAATGCAAACGGCGAGAATGGGGTGCTGATCGATGGATTTGACAAGCACCCCATGGTGATGGAACCCTACCATCCTCCGTATTATGGACGGTTGCTGGCCAGACACGGGGTCAAGGAGAATGACTGGTATGCTTTCCATATGGATCATTCGGGTGCATCGTCGTATATGGACCGCATTCAGCATATGCATCAACACGGGATGGGCCTGGAAAGCCGCATGAAGCGCGAGGGTATCCGGATCCGTACGGCGAACCTGGCTGACTGGGAGAACGAGATAGCGCGTGTCAAAGAAATCTACAACACCGCGTGGGATACATCTGATCATCCGCAATTCTCACCGTTCAGCGACGAGGAATTCAACTACATCACTGCCAGTGTGCGCATGATAGCAATTGCGGGCCTTCTGTTCATTGTAGAAGACACAACACGCCCCGGTAATCCCGCCATCGGGATGTCGGTGACCCTTCCCGACCTGAACGAACTCATTGAGGAGTACGACGACATACATGGCGCATACCGGCCAAGCAGACATGTCTACGGGCTGGCGGATATCCGCAGAGATCTTGGTATTTACCGCCTCCTGCGGTCGCGTATCAAGTCCGGGAAATTTACAAATGCGCGGGTCTTCATTCTTGGAACGCTCCGGAAGAAGACAGGGCTTGATGCTCTCCTTTATCTCAAAACGTATTTCGCGACGCGTGATATGGGCATAAAGGTTGCTTCGGGTTCTCAGATCGCGGACACCAATCTTGAAATGGTAAACCCCCTTGTTCGCATGGGCACGCCGGAGATCACATGGAGAGTGTTTCGCTTTGATGGGGGTTCGCAAGAACCAATAGACATGGCATCTGAAGCATGATGTTTACCGGTCTCTGGTACCGGGAGTGGGAATCGGACCCACACGGTGTCGCCACCGCGGGATTTTAAGTCCCGTGCGTCTGCCAGTTCCGCCATCCCGGCGCGGGAAGTACTGAAATAAAAATGGAGGCAGCACCCGGATTCGAACCGGGGTATGAGGGTTTTGCAGACCCTTGCCTTACCACTTGGCTATGCCGCCTCTGGAGCGGAAGACGGGATTTGAACCCGCGACACTCGGCTTGGGAAGCCGATGCTCTACCCCTGAGCTACTCCCGCCTGATCGCGTACACGTGTATTCTACATGGCGCGCAGGCTTCTGTCAAGGCTGTCGAGCTTGCAGCGCCTCACGTGAAAAGGCTTGCTCGGCTCGTGCCGTCCGCTCATCCAGCGGCCATCCATGCTGCGCTACATACGCAAGTATCTGTCTCAGCGCAACGGCCATGGCCCGGTCGAGGTCCTGATACAGGAGACGGCGGACTTCCTTGACGCCGTCAAAATGTTGGCCTTCCTCGCAGTAGTCGGCAAGAAATGTTATCTTCGACAGGTCATCCATGCTCGGGTCGCCCGTCGTGTGAAAAGCGATGGCACAGAGTATGCGGGCATCGGTCACGCCGAACTCATCCCGGGCGATGAGCGAACCCACCGGTGCATGCAGAACGACAGACGCAGGCGTCGAAGACATGTCGCGGACAAGGGGGTCTTCTGATTTGCAGGCTATGCGGATGAGCTGATCGTGTGGCATGTCTTTCGCGACATCATGCAGGAGAGCCGCCATGCGAGCCTGATCTTCGGGCACATGCCAGAAACGTGCCAGTTCTACCGCCAGTGCCTCGACCCGCAGGGTGTGCTGAAGCCGCTCGTCAGATTCATATCGAGCGATGCGCTTGACAAGCGAGTTATGTTCGCTTTTTGTCATGATTGCCGATACAGGCTATGACGAGCTATGTAAGCGGCTACAACCTCGGGAACTAGCCCGTAGACCGGCAAATCGTTTGCGATTCGGTTACGGATCAATGATGAAGACAAACCGTCAAACGGGTTGGTATCGAACAGCTTTTCAGCCTGAACAAGATGATGACCGCTCGTCTGCCTGCTTACGCGAGGGACGTAGCGAAGTTCGACATACCGGAGGATCTCTTCGTAGCGGTGCCACAGATGAAATGACGCAAGCTGATCTTCTCCAAGAAGGAGAACCAGCTTGTTTGCCTGCAGTGCCGGCAGAAGATCTTCGAGCGTATCAACGAAGTACGACGCTCTGGGTACCCGGCGCAGCTCGATGTCATTGATTGATACTCCCGTGATTCCCGTGAAAGCCAGCTTCAGCATGGCGAGGCGGTCTTCATCTGGCGCTTGAAGCTCCTTGCAGAACACTGGATTTGGCACGCCGGTCGGAATGAGCATGAGTTGACATGGAGCAAGCACGCGAAGAGCCTCGCGGCCTATGAAGACGTGTCCTACATGAACCGGATCGAACGCTCCGCCGTACAGAACAGTTGTCATTTTTTGGAAGCAGGTTCCTGACCTACCATGAACAAACGCCCCCCGATGAGAACGTTCTGGCCGTCGTGCGCCCCCTTCTTTCTAAGAGCTTTCTCCACACCCAGCTTTCGCAACCGCTGGTCCAGGAGTTCCACCTGAAACGGTTTGTCGAAGTCGGTCATTTTCACGATGCGATCGAGATAACGTCCGGAAGCGGAGAGCATGCCATCCGGCTCCCGCGTGATCTCGAACGTTTCATCGGAAGGTCTCATACGATACAGGCGAGTGATCTCCTCGCGAGGAGGGAGGGGGGTACATGCCACAAGGGCCAATCCTCGTTCGATGACGGTATCGACGCCCTGGCCAGTCAGAGCGGATACCGGAATGGCGTCGATTCCCTCACGGCAGAAGCGTCTCAGGATGCCTGTGCGCTTCTGTGGGGATATGCAGTCGATCTTGTTGAGAGCGACGTATCGTGGCTTTTCGTCAAGGTGCCGTCCATACTGGTGCAGTTCACGTTCCAGCAGATGGCAAGCCAAGATCGGATCGGGAGCTACCGAACTGCCGTCGATGACAAAGAGCAGGACACGGCTACGTTCAATATGCGCCAGAAACTTGTTGCCCAACCCCTTGCCCTCAGCCGCGCCCTCGACCAAGCCAGGAATGTCGGCAATGGTCGCCCTTTCGCCGTTCGACGAGGAAGCCACGCCGAGATTGGGCGACAGCGTGGTGAACGGGTAATCGGCTATCTTGGGATGGGCGGCGGAAAGCTTGCTCAACAGCGTGCTTTTGCCGGCATTGGGAAACCCGACGATGCCGATGTCTGCGAGGACTTTGAGACGCAGCCGGATGTGCCGTTCCTGGGCGGATACCCCTTCTTCGGAATAGCGGGGAGCACGATCCACCGGCGTTGCGAAGGAAGCGTTGCCGCGACCACCGGAGCCTCCACGGGCAACGATCACCTGCTCTTCGTCCTTGACGAGATCTGCCAGTATTTCGCCGGAGTCGACGTCTGTCAACACTGTGCCAAGAGGCACATAGATAGTGATATCCTGACCGTCCCGTCCATGTTTGTTGCGCCCGGCTCCCGGTTCGCCGGCCTGTGCCTGGAATGTGCGCCTTGTTGCGAAAAACTGCAGACTGGAGTAGCGGTTGGTTGCTACGATGACAATGTCCCCGCCTTTTCCCCCGTCTCCACCGTCAGGCCCGCCTTTGGCTACATATTTTTCACGGCGGAAACTTGTTGCTCCGTTTCCGCCGTGACCGGATGTGACTCGGATGACGACTTCGTCCAGTATGCGATCTGCTGAGTCTCTGATGAAAACCCCCGAATCTAGTTGGACTCCTCGGTGGCCGGGTGCACGTGGACACGCCTCACTGTCTTGAGGGACTCAAACTTCACAGTTCCGTCAACGACCGCGAACAACGTGTAATCACGTCCCATCATGACACCGTTGCCGGCTTTGAAGTGCTCGCCGCGCTGACGTACAATGATATTGCCCGAGCGCACCACCTGTCCATCATAAAGCTTGACTCCCAGGTATTGTGGATTGCTGTCATGGCCGTTTCTTGATTTGCCGCCTGCTTTCTTGTGTGCCATTGTTCACCACCCCTCTTACCCGATCTGCGTGATCTTCACGTAGGTCGACATCTGTCTGTGTCCCAGAAGCCTTTTGTGTGTCGTCTTGTTCTTGTACGTGAAGACGCGCATCTTGCGATCACGAGCAGTGCGAAGAACGGTCCCGCTTACCTTGGCGTCGGGCACATAGGGCTTGCCGATTTGAGTACCGGCATCAGTCGCGAGAACGAGGACCTTGTCAAAAACAACCTCGTCCCCTGGGTCGCTGGCAATTTTTTCCATCTTGACGGTCTCACCAGTCTCGACTCGATACTGCCTTCCTGCTGCTTCAATCACAGCGTACATATGATACCTCCATGGAAAATTGCTCGGTTCAGGTGGCCTGTTGGCGCTTTGAAAACCCAACCAACGCAGGGAAAGTATACGGGGTTCAGGTCGCGTGTCAACGGTTCACAGCTTGAAATCATGCTGCTGTCGAGTAGTATAGCTCTGTGAAAACGATCATGATAGCCGGACTGGGGAATCCAGGGCCGGAGTACGACGGTACACGTCACAATGTTGGATTCATGGCACTGGACGCGATAGCCCATTCGCTCAAGGCGCGACGCTTCTGTCACAACCGGCTTGCCGAGTGGACAGTTGTGGACGTAGACCTGTGCGGCCGGGCGGAACCGACCAGGATTCTGCTCGTGAAGCCACAGACATTCATGAACAACTCCGGTGTAGCCATCGGCACAATGATGCGGGAGCATGCGGTAGCTCTCCGGGACATCATCATCATTCACGATGAAATGGACTTGCCCGTCGGGTATCTTCGGGTGAGTTTCAATGCGACGGCTGCAGGGCACAAAGGGGTTCGTTCGATTGCCGAGCAGTGCGGAGGCAAGGGATTCGTGCGCGTCCGCATCGGCATAGACAAACCTGGTGATCCAGACGCCGTCGTAGATTTCGTACTGTCGCGCTTTTCAAAGCCTGAATGGGGTGCCGTCGTCGATATCATCGCAAAGACTCCGATGGCTGTACGAACTATTGTTTGTGACGGAATCATGGCTGCGCAGGACTTGTTTAACCGTAAGGTAACGCACAACTGATGCTTTCCGCTCCATTCGAACTGTTGCTCCGGCAGATCGAAGCTGGCGCTGCGGATGTCATTGCCGCCGTGGGGCGCCTGGACGGCACCCCAGGAAAGGTGTGTATATCGACGCCTTCTGCAGGTTATCGCCGGTTGCTTCTGGCTGCCTTGGTTTCCGTGTCGAAGCGACCGTTACTAGTGTTCTGTCCCACGGTCGACGCTGCCGAGGAGTCTGCCTCCACAGCTCGTAACTGGATACCGGATGACGGATCTCCTGCGCGGCAGGTCATCGTTCTTCCAGAGCTGGGTGTCGAACCGATGGAGTATAGTCAGTATTCACGTCCGCTCGCATTTGCCAGAGCGCGTGCCCTGGACCTTATCTATACAAGGAAGAATCCCATTATCTTCACGACTGTTCAAGCGATGATCGATCCGTCACTTTCTCCCGATGAGTTTCAGGCGCTCGCGACGACGTTGTCTGTCGGGGAAAGCATAGCGCCGCATACACTGGCACGCCGACTGGTACAG
>JAKLHS010000034.1 GCA_022710025.1 Caldisericota bacterium
TGCGAACCCGGTGCGGACGAGGATCCTTGTGACGATGAACTTGACCAGCACGGAATCCGGCATTTCAGTGAAACAGCTTTCGGAGAAACTGAACATGTCGCACGGAACCGTTTTTTATCACGTCAGGCAGCTCCTGAGCGTGGGGCTCATTGAGGAAGCCGGTACCCGTGAAGTCAACGGCATCATCGAGCGTTTTTACCGGCCCGTCAGACGGATAGTGCGCATTTCGCCGGAGGCGGCAGCTCAGATGGATATTCCCGTCAACATGTATTTTGAAGAGACATATCAGCAGACACGCAAGCCCCGGGGCAGACGCAGTTTTGTCGACCATGGCATCTATGTTGACGAAAAACAACGAGACGAGTTCCTGAAGCGGTATGTTGAGCTGTGCGCTGAGTATGAGACTCCGGGCGAAGGCAAGATGCACCTTTCAGCTTCATTGATCACCTATGAGGTACGTGATGGGCTGGAGGACATGCCGGATGCCGAGCATGACGTGCTGCGATCAGAACCGGCGAGAAGGGGGAAGCGAAAACGGAATTGACACGGAAGTGATGTGCAGAAACCGGCTGGCGGTATGGTGTCGGCTGGTTGGCCGTCACCGGGCGCCGTAGCTCTCATGGCGCACTCCTTCTGTACTCCGGGGTCTGGCGAAGGGCCCCGGAGTCGCTTTTTTGTCCAACAGTACCCATGCTATGCCCCGTCCATGTCGCGCAGAGTGTAATCGTCACGTCAGCGGTGAGTTCCGGCGGAACTCTTGTGACAGCGCCTTTGCTTTTTGACCTCACGCGTCTACGATGTTGCGTGTACGCAAGGTCACACGCTGGAGGTACTGCCCGTGGTATTGTGGAAAAGCATCGTGCTTGGAATCGTGCAGGGCCTTACGGAGTTTCTGCCGGTCAGCAGTTCGGGCCACCTTGTCGTCTGGTCCGGTATCCTTAAAGCCGACTCGACGCTCGCATTCGACGTCGCTCTTCACTTCGGCAGTCTCATTGCTTTGATCGTTTACTTCTGGCGTGACGTTGTCGGGTTGTTCCAGGGGTTTGTGGCAACGTTCCGCCGGGATCTGTCTCGTGCGGAAAAACGGAAACGTACGGTTCTCTGGCTGATTGTCGTTTCCATCGTTCCTTCGGCTGTTGCGGGCATCCTGCTGAGTGACAGGATCGAAGCTGCTTTCTCCAACTGCTATGTCGTCGCGGCGATGTTTCTGGTGACGGCCTTGCTGTTGTTCCTGCAACGATTCTGTTCCACGAGCCGCGATATCAGGGATATCACCTGGAAGGACGCGATAATGATCGGCATCGGACAGATGTTTGCACTCCTTCCCGGTCTATCGCGCAGCGGGACGACGATGTCCATCGGTGTGTATCGTGGGCTCCGGCAGGAGGATGCCGCGCACTTCAGCTTTCTCATGGCCATTCCGACGATAGCGGGAGCGACTCTGCTCAAGGCAGTGGATTTCGTGAAGGCGAGCCTGTCGTCGGAAGCCCTCCTGGAGATAGGGATCGGCATCGCCGTCAGCGTTTTGACGAGCCTTGTGGCCATTCAGCTGCTGCTTGGAGCAGCGCGCAGAGGAAAGATGCAGTGGTTTGCCGTATACTGCGTCGCAGCCGCGGCATTCACCTTCGTGGCGCACTATATGGGCCTCTTCTGAAGTGGGAAACGAATGTAAGACAACAGAAGCCGTTGGCAGAATGTTTCATGCGAAAGGGGGATTGAACCATGTTTGAACGCGCATCAGGCAAGAAGAGCATCAATGAATTGGCTCGATCGCTTGAAATTCGGGATGGGGAGATAGATTACGTAGGGCGGTATATGGCCAAGGTGGACTACCACATCCTGAACAGGCTTCAAGATCGACCGGATGGGAAGTACATAGACGTCACCGCCATCACGCCGACTCCCTTCGGGGAGGGGAAGACCGTTACGACGATTGGTCTCGGCATGTCTCTCAACAAATTGGGGTATAAAACGGTCAATGCATTGCGTGAACCGTCGATGGGTCCCGTGTTCGGCATCAAGGGTGGCGGGACCGGTGGCGGCAGATCCGTCCTGTTTCCCATGGAGCAGATAAACCTGCACTTTACCGGCGATATTCACGCAGTCGAAACGGCGACGAACCTGCTGGCGGCTGCCGTCGACAACCATATCTGGCAGGGCAATGAGCTGGATATCGATCCGTCGACGATCAGCTGGCGGAGGACCATGGACGTAGAAGACAGATCGCTGCGTGAGCTCTCCATAGACCTGGAGGAGAAGCAGAAAGGGGTGCGCACGCAACGTACGTATCAAACGGGCTTCGATATCGCCGCGGCGTCGCCCATCATGGCTATCATGGGTCTCACGACGGGATTCGAGGATCTGCATCAGCGCATTGCGGAGATCGTCGTTGCCAGGGATCGGTCAGGGAAGCCCGTCACTGTTGCGGACCTGCGCGCAACGGGTGGCCTTGCGGCGGTCCTGAAGGATGCAATCTACCCGAATCTCGTGCAAACTGAGGAAGGAACGCCGGCGTTTGTCCACATCGGACCGTTTGCCAACATCGCATTCGGCAACAATTCGGTCCTGTCGGACCGTATTGCGCTCAAGTTGGGCGATTATGTCGTCACGGAGAGCGGATTCGGCGCGGACATGGGATTTGAGAAACTCATGGATATCAAGCTGAGACAGGCTGGCATGAAAGCGCCGGACTGTGTCGTCATCGTGGCGACCGTCCGTGCACTCAAGATGCACGGCGGTGCTTACGGCATCAAACCCGGCAAGAAGCTCGACCCTGCCGCTGTGAATGCAGTGAATATGCCCGCTCTCGATGTCGGTTGTGAGAACCTGAGAGTGCACGTCGAAAACGTCCGATCGTACGGCCTTCCCGTGGTAGTAGCCATCAACAGATTCCCTACGGATACGGCAGAAGAAATCGCGCTGATCCAGAGAAAGGCGACGGAATTCGGAGCAACGGCCGCCGTTTCTCACAGTTACTTCGTTGACGGCAGCGACGGTGGGATCGAGTTGGCGCATGTCGTCCAGGAAGTCGCTTCGACGGCTCATGTGGACCGGGTCACTTACCCCTACGCGTTGAGTGACAGTATCGAAGAGAAGATGCGTAAGCTCGTACGCTCCATATACAGGGCGGCAGATATCGACTTGGCGCCGGCAGCCACCGAACGCATCCGCGAGTTTACTGCCGCAGGGTATGACGCCTGGCCCATCTGCATGGCCAAGACACACCTGTCTATCAGTCATGATCCGGATATGAAGAATGCCCCGTCCGGCTACCTGTTTCCCATCAGAGATATCCGTGCAGCAACGGGGGCGCGATTCCTATATCCGCTCGGTGGAACGATGCAGACCATGCCGGGCCTGTCAAAGGAACCGGCCCTGGTCAACATAGATGTCACCGAGGATGGTACGATCACGGGCTTGCGGTAGGACGCATACCGATAGTGTGAAGAACTCCCCCTGTGAGCACTATTCTCGCCGGATACAATGGACGGCAGCAGCATATCTCTCGTATGGAGGTGTATGTTGAAGCAGACATTCCTGAACCTGGGGGCTGCCTTCATCGGCGAATCCATGGCCCGCAACCGCTATACCATGTACAACAAGGTCGCTCGCACGGAGGGGTATGAACAAATAGCAGGCATCTTCGCCGAGACAGCAGAGCAGGAGAGAGCGCATGCGAAGATCCTTTTTGAGTTGCTGCAGGGTATCAAGGAGGAAAACGGCGGGGAGCTTACGGTGCCTTCAGCCGAAGTACCTCTTGTTCTCGGCACGACGGCGGAAAACCTGAAGGCGGCCATTGCCGGCGAGCACTATGAGACGACGACCATGTACCCTGGCTTCGCCGAAACGGCTGAGCGCGAGGGATACGGCCCCATAGCGACTCGCCTGCGTGCCATCGCTGTCGCCGAGGCGCATCACGAGGAACGGTACGGCAAACTTCTCAAGGAAGTCGAAGCGCAGAGCGTTTTCAGGAAAGAGCACAAAATACTCTGGGTCTGCCGTGAGTGCGGCTATGTTCATGAAGGAACGGAACCGCCTGCGAAGTGTCCTGCATGTCAGCACCCCTACAGCTTCTACCAGGTCAAGGACGAGAACTACTAGGATCATCGACGAGGGTGAAGGGACACCGGGTGTCCCTTCACCGGAATATTTGCTGGGACCGACGATTGCGCACTTCTGCCGAGAAGGTTGTGAACATGTCGTGTATACCGGGGTTCGTCGGCCATGATGATAATCAGGAGAAATGATGGGTTCCAAGCAGAAGAAGATCCAATCCAAGCTCACCCGAGCTCAGGAGCTGCAGAAGAAGTACCCCGGTCACAGACCGATACCACCCAGCAAACGAACAGTCATCATCACGCTGGCAGCGACGGTGATTCTGTCGCTGCTCATTGTTTTCGTGTTCATGAAGAAGATACCGACGATCGAATTGCCGTCAAACCGATACGTCGAACTTGAGACGAGCATGGGAAACATTAAACTTGAGCTCTATTCGGAGAAGGCTCCCAGGACGGTCGCTCAATTCTGCGATAATGTAAACGCAGGAAGGTATGACGGCCTGACGTTTCACCGAGTCGTCAAGGGGTTCATGATACAAGGCGGTGACCCAAACGGGAACGGCACGGGAGGGGGATCCGTCGCGTTCGAGAAGACCGATATCAGCCACATCAGGGGAACGATCTCCATGGCTTCATCGCAGGCCGGTGTGACTCAATCCGACATGCAGTTCTTCATTATGGACGGCGACTCCACGAGCTTGGATGGCCAGTTTGCTGCATTCGGGCGGGTATATGAGGGGATGGATGTCGTGGATAAGATCGCCGGTGTCGCTGTCGGCCCTAACCCCGCTATCCCGGGGGAGCAATCCATTCCACTGACAAAGATCACGATCATTGACGCAAGAGAGATCTTTAACTAGGAGATATCGATGGAGTTAAACGACAGATATGTGCGCATGGAGACAACCAAGGGTACCATGGAGCTGGAGCTACTCTCAGATCACGCTCCACAGACTGTGAAACGCTTCATGGACGCCGTGAATGCAGGGAAGTATGACGGCCTGAAATTCCACCGTATCATCAAGGACTTCATGGTTCAGGGCGGCGATCCACTGGGCACAGGAATGGGCGGTGGAAATGTCGGATTTGAGGGTTCGGACGTGAAGCACGAACCGGGAGTCATCAGCATGGCAGCCCAGGAAGCGCACATCGATCAGTCGGATATGCAATTCTTCATCATGACCAGCACCGTACGAGAGCTGGACGGGAACTACACGGCATTCGGGCGCATCGTGCGCGGTATGGATGTCCTGAAAGCCATAGCGGAGACGCCCGTAGGCCAGGCCCCTTGGGGCGAGCGGTCAAGGCCGCTTGAAGACGTGCGCATCGTCACGGCAGTCGAGATCAACAACCAGTCGGACCAGTAGCGGTTGCATGGCAATACGCATCGTCACCGATTCTACAAGCAGTTTGCCGACGGATTTTGTGACGAAGCACGACGTGCCGGTCGTGCCCCTGAAAGTGTCGGTCAACGGCGTATTCTATCGCGAATACGTGGAGATAAGTCCTGATGCGTTCTATGCGGGACAGAGGGCCGGGGCCAAGTCAGGCACCACTCAGCCCGGTCCGGAGGAATTCATGGCCGTCTACAGCCGACTTCTGCAGAAAGCTGACGACGAGGTACTCAGCCTGCACGTTTCGGCTGCCATGAGCGGAACGCTGAACAGTGCATATATCGCGGCGGAACAGACAGATCCGGGACGCGTTCACCTGTATGACACGCGCATGGCAGGGTTGGGTCTCGGATTCATGGTCATGGAAGCCGTGCGCCTCTCAGAGCGCGGCATGGGAATCAGTGACATTGTTTCCGTACTCGATGATATGCGGCGGAAAACACATCTCTACTTCCTTGTGGGAACGATGAAGTATCTGGTCGAGGGCGGGCGTGTCGGCAAGGCAGCCGGCGTAGCCGCAAGCCTTCTCCAGATCAAACCCATCCTGACGGTACGAGATGGTATCGTGGATGTGTATGAGCGTCCGAGAACGATGCGGAAAGCTCTGGATCGCATGTGGACAATCGTAGATCAGGCTGTCGTGCAGGGTATCCACTCCATCGGATTTCAATACACGGGCAACAGGACACAAGTCGAAGGAATGCAGAAGGAATTCACGAGGAAGACCGGGATTTCATCCGTTCTTGCTCAACTGGGTCCCGTCATAGGATGTCACACGGGACCCGAGACCATGGGCATCATCGTTGTTGGCTGACAGGATTGATCGGATAGTATCGGGTCAGGCTCGTTGTACCTGACAAAGGCAGGCATTGCCGGCAGACCGGCAGAAACCACGCGAGAGCGATAAGAGGAGTCCACTATGGCCATCCATATCGTAACAGACAGCACGTCATGCCTGCCGGAAGGATTTGCCGAGCAACACGGCGTCACGGTGGTGCCGCTGAAGGTATCGTTAAACGGAACATACTAC
>JAKLHS010000035.1 GCA_022710025.1 Caldisericota bacterium
TGGCACCATCCTTGTGAACGAACAGGAGGTCGCCATCCGCTCGGCGGAAGATGCCATCCATCTCAAGATGGGGATGGTGCATCAGGAGTTTATGCTTATCCCCCGGTTTACGGTTACCCAGAACATCGTTATCGGCGACGAACCCCACAAAGGTCCGTTCTTTGATTACAGCCGTGCCGTCCGCGAGGTGCAGGAATTGTCCGAGCGTGTTTCCCTCACCGTCGATGCCAAGGCTCTTGTCGCCGACCTTCCCGTGGGAGTTCAGCAGCGGGTCGAGATCCTCAAGGTATTGCGAAGAGGCGCCGAGATCCTGATTTTCGACGAGCCGACCGCCGTTCTGACTCCGGAAGAAACAGAAGAACTGTTTGTCACGATGCGCAAGTTGCAGGCCGAAGGCAAAACTGTCCTGTTCATCAGCCATAAACTCAAAGAGGTCATGGAGATCGCGGACAGGGTGGCAGTTCTGCGCCGTGGAAAGCTGCAGGGCATCGTCAACAAGAAAGACACCAACGAAGAAGAACTGGCTCGCATGATGGTCGGCCGCAATGTCGTCCTCGAGATCCCGCGAGTAGAGGCCCAGCTTGGGCCGCAAGTGTTTTCCTGTCACGACCTGCATGTCAAGAATTACCGGGGCCTGGAAGCGGTCAAGGGCGTCAGCTTCGACGTCCATGGCGGCGAGATCGTCGGCATAGCAGGCGTCCAGGGCAATGGCCAGGACGAACTGGTCAACGCCATGATCGGATTCACTCGTCCTACCTCGGGAACGCTGGGGCTCAACGGCAAGAATCTCCACATGGTCACCACGGCCGAGTTGCGCCGACAGGGCATGAGCTATATCACCGAAGACCGGGCACGCAGAGGTCTTATCTTGCCATATACGGTCCGCGAGAACGCCGTGATGGGCCAGCATCTCAACAAACCGTTCAGCAGAGGCATCCGCATAAACTACGAGAAACTCACGGAATTTGCAGAAGGCAAGGTCAAGGAGTACGACATCCGCCCCGGCGATGTCTACGATACGGCGGGGTCCCTGTCAGGGGGCAATCAGCAGAAGCTGATCCTGGCACGCGAGCTGTCGTTGCCGCACAATTTCCTCATCGCCTCGCAGCCGACACGTGGGCTGGATGTCGGGGCGACAGAGTTCGTCTACCACAGATTGCTCGATGAGAAGAAAGCCGGCAAGGCTATCCTGCTCATTTCGCTTGAACTGTCGGAAATCATGGGGCTTGCCGACAGGATCCTCGTGATGTTCGAAGGACGCATCGTGGGCGAGACAACGCCCGATAAGACGACCGAGGAAGCACTGGGGCTTCTGATGCTCGGCGTCGAAGTTGACAAGAAGGTGATCTCATGAGCGAGACCAGCGTCACGAGAAAGATTCTGAAGCTGTTCGGCATCGACAATCATAACCACGCCCGCAGGGACCCCCTCAACGTCTGGGTACCGCTCATCTCCATAGGGCTGGCATTGATCGCCGGCATGATCGTCATCGCCGCTTCCGGGCGTAACCCCTTTGTCGCCTACGGGTTGCTTTTCGGAGACTCCGGTTTGATCCCGGGAGGGCCGTCCTGGAAGCGTGAGTTTGCGGAATTGCTCATCAAGAGTGCCATGTACATGGCAACAGGCCTCTCGATCGCCCTCGCTTTCAAGGGCGGCATGTTCAACATCGGCGCAGAGGGCCAATTCTGGGTAGGAGCTATCGTGGCGACGTTCTTCGGATATTGGTCCCCCGTTGCCAAGACATTCGGCTTCATGTATACGGCACTCGGCAGCTTCGGCTGGATAGCACAATTGCTGCATGGCGGCCTGTGCATCCTCATGGGGATGATAGGTGGCGGTCTGTGGGCTGCTCTTGCAGCGTATTTGAACGTCAAACGCGGAGTCTACATCGTTATCGGCACGATCATGCTCAACTGGATTGCATGGTTTCTCATTACGAGCTGGCTCATCATCGGTCCGATGACGCCGCCCACGCAAACGTTTACCTCTGGATCATACTACGTTGCCAAAACAGCCGAGCTCATACGCATCCTGCCGCCCACCAGGCTCAACACGAGTATCCTCCTGGTTCTGCTCGCCGCGTACGGCACATGGTTTCTCCTGTACAAGACAACGATCGGGTATGAAATCCGGGCCATCGGACATACGGCAAATATCGGCAGCGAAGCACCAAAGGCACAGGGTGTCAACATCGGCAAACGTACCATCCAGATGATGTTCCTGTCCGGGTGCCTGGCGGGGCTCGGCGGAACGTTCTTCATCCTGGGTATGCAGCGTCAGTTTCCCAATGCGACGGTCATGGGATATGGATGGACCGGCATCGGCATCGCCCTCATGGGCCAGAGCGAACCGGTCGGCGTCGTCCTGGCCAGTCTCTTCATCGGCGCCTTGCGCAACGGCGCTACGTCCATGCAGGTGGCCAATATCCCCAAGACCTTCTCGAATATCATTGAAGGGCTTGCTGTCGGCTTCATCGCGCTCCAGATAGCCGTACGATATTACCTCGTGAAATTCCGCGAACGACGTGAGAGCCGCCGAAAAACTACAGCGGACAAGGAGGCGACGGCATGAATCTCTCACAGTTCAACCTGACCATTGCACAGATGCTCGACTACATGACCCCGATCCTGTTTGCCAGTCTGTGCGGCGTCATCAGTGAAAATTCTGGCGTCGTCAATATCGGACTGGATGGTACGATGCGCTTTGGCGCCTTTTTTGCATTAGTCGGCACCTATTTCTCCGGTTCGCCCTGGATCGGACTGCTTGTCGGCATCGTGGTCGGTTGTCTCCTCGGTGCGCTGCACGCATTCATCACAGTAAAGTGGAACGGCGACCAGACGGTAGCCGGCACGGCTGTGAACGTCATCGCGACCGGTCTGATGACCTATCTGCTCGAATATATCTTCAGCACGACAGGCTACTCGCCACAAGTGGAGCATTACTTCGGCGAGCAGGCCTACCGTGTTCACCTGCCGTTCCTCGCCAAGATCCCGGTCCTGGGAGCGTTCTCAAACCTCTCGTTCATCGTCTGGCTCGGCTTCATCTGCACGATCCTCGTGCATGCCCTGCTGTATCACACGGTGCTCGGTCTCCGCATCCGCACATGTGGTGAGAACCCGAAAGCGGCGACGAGCCTGGGTCTCGACGTTTTCCGAATCAGATGGCTGTCCGTCATCGTCGGCGCCGCCCTCGCCGGCATCGGCGGTACTGCTCTTTCCATCAGTTCATTCTCCATGTTCAGTGATGCCATGCCGAACGGGATCGGGTTCATCGGCATGTCCGCTATGATCTTCGGCAAATGGACTCCGTTTGGCGCACTTGGAGCAGCTCTTCTTTTCGGTACCGGTCAAACCGTCCAGTCGATCATCGCGGTCACCGGTGTAGCCCCGAACCTGGCACCCGGCCTCACGTTGATCTTGCCGTACGTCCTGACCCTCGCCGTTCTTGCGGGGTTCGTGGGGAAGTCCGTGGCTCCCGCAGCCGACGGCGCTCCGTATTACAAGGAACAGCGATAGACAGGTATGACATTGTCGTATCCTCCAGGGAGGTGCCTAGTGAGTAGTCAGACGGGCGAACAGAAGATGCAATGGGCAATCCGACACATGCCGATCCTTTCTTCGATTGCGAATCGCTTCGAGAAGGAGCGACCCTTCTCCGGGATCAACGTGGTCATAGCCCTGCATCTCGAGGCGAAGACCGCAAACTTGGCGTATGTCATGCTGCGTGGCGGCGCGAACGTCGCAGTGACGGCCTCCAACCCCATCACGACACAGGATGACGTCGCACAGGCTCTTGCCCAGAAGGGTGTTGTCGTGTTTGCCAAGCGCGGCGAAACTCCTGAGGAATACAAGGAGTATTTTGGAAAGGTTCTGGCAACGCAGCCGAACCTCATGATCGACGACGGTGGAGACCTCGTCAATGCAGTGCATTTCGACCATCCCGAATTGCTGCCGGGCATCATCGGAGCCTGTGAGGAAACCACGACAGGTGTCATTCGGGATCGGGCGCTTGCCCGCGCAGGCAAACTGGCGTTTCCGATCATCGGCGTCAATGAAGGGCTCTGCAAACATCTTTTCGACAATCGATACGGTACCGGTCAGTCGGCGTGGGATGGTATCGTGCGCACGACCAACATGAATGTGGCAGGCAAGGTCGTTGTCGTAGCAGGATATGGCTGGGTCGGAAAGGGTGTCGCCATGCGAGCACGTGGATTGGGTGCTCAGGTCATCGTCACGGAGGTTGACCCCGTCAAGGCCGTCGAGGCACATCTGGAAGGTTATCTGGTTATGCCGATGCTCCAGGCTGCCCGTGCCGGCGAGATCTTTGTGACATGCACCGGCGATACCCACGTCATCACCGGGGAACACTTCGCCGCCATGAAAGACGGCGTCATCCTGTGCAACGCCGGGCATTTCGATGTCGAGGTCGACGTGCGCTACCTGGCCGACAAAGACCCCCGGCATCACGAGGTACGCCATAACATTGAGGAATATACGATCGACGGAAAGCGCTACTACGTGCTGGGCGAAGGCAGGCTGGTCAATCTCGCATGCGCAGACGGACATCCCATCGAAATCATGGATCTCACGTTTGCCCTGCAGGCATTGTCCGCTGAGTATCTGATCAATCACCAGCAGTCGGTCCCGCGCGATCTGATCACCGTGCCCGAAGCGATCGACGACATGGCGTCGCGTGCTTTCCTGGAGTCCCGGGATATCTCCATCGATACGCTCACGGAGGAACAGCGCCTGTACCAAGATTCTTACTAGCCATTTCCGGAAGACTGCGGCAGAAACTCAGAAGCCGGGCATATGCCCGGCTTCTGCTTCGTTGTTGGTCGGCTTCGCAAATCAGTTCAACGCGTACCAGTTTCCTCCATCCCGTTTAACCCGATACAGTGCCTCGTCGGCACGTGCGACGACGTCTGCGGCAGACTTGTCCTTATAGTCGATCATCGAAGCCCCTGTCGACACCGTCACCTCGCGAGGCGTCTGGACTCCGCCCGGCGAGGAGAGCACGGCATGCTGAACGGCATGTACGATCCTCTCGCTCAGGCGTTCCAACCCCTCCAATTCGATGAGAGGACACACGATGATGAATTCGTCCCCGCCGAAGCGCCCGAGGACATCCATGGATCGCAGGCCGGTCTTCAGCGCCGCTGCGACGGTTCTCAGGACTTCATCGCCTGCGAGGTGCCCAAAACTGTCGTTGATCTCCTTGAACCCATCGACGTCGATCATCACAACGCCGAAGCGCTGATAGTGGCGCTTGAAGAGACCGTATTGCTGATCGAGGATCGTATCGACATACCGGCGGTTGTACAAGCTCGTAAGCTCATCGACGATCGACGCGGTAGACAGCTGCTGCAATTTGTCGGCGAGCGTCTTTCCGGCGACCTCCCGCAGTTCACCGAAGACCTCGACGCCGTAGCGCTGACCTTCGATTTCAAGCATGGAGACTTTGACGTAGACGGCAACGCGTTCGCCGTCTTTCCGTCTGAGGAAGATATGATCAGTATCTTGACGCTGTCCGGTTTCGATGCACTTTTGCAGGGGACACCCATCAAAACACAGGTTCCTGCCGGACGTATCAACGTGGACGAGGATGTTGTCGTAGCAATGCTTACCCAGCACTTCCTCCGAGGCGTAGCCGGTGATTCTCTGCGCTCCCTTGTTCCAGAAGATGATCTCCCGCGACGCTGTGGTCACGTAGACCCCCTCTGCCACGGCATCCAGCACCTCTCGCAGACTCCTGTCCAATATCCCTGTTTCCATCTTCTCGCCCCTGTACCTCGGTATAGGCCTGCTCTGCGTTTCTACGACAGGGTCACGACCACCGGCGTGTGATCCGACGGTTTTTCCCATGTCCTGGGATCAACGTCGACATGGCACCCCTCCACTCTGCCGAGCATCGCCTCTGATGCCCAGGCATAGTCGATGCGCATCCCCATGTGGCGCTTGAACATGTTCATGCGATAGTCCCACCATGTGAATTGCTGTTCGCTGTAAAACCTGCGAAACACGTCGACGAAACCCCATGCCTGCAACTCTCTCAGCGCGTCGCGCTCTTCCTGCATGAACCCGATCGCGTCCTGCAACTCGTCCGGTGCCCAGACGTCAATGGATTCCTGGGCAACGTTGAAATCTCCCATGAACAGTACCTTCCGGTCCCGCGGATACGTTTTGTCCAGGTAACTCCTGAATTCTCTGAAAAACTGCAACTTGTGCAAGAAGGCTTCATCGCCTCGTTCGCCACCATGGGGAAGATATCCGTCGATGAGCGTCATGTCGTCGATATCCGCCGCGAGGATCCGGCTCGGATCGTTGCCGTTCCAACCTTTGACGACGTTGGACAGGCCTACTTTCGAAACGATGGCCACACCG
>JAKLHS010000036.1 GCA_022710025.1 Caldisericota bacterium
AGCCGCTGCTCCTGCGTCGGTCGCAGCCTTGACTGCTCCGACGTCTCCGCGCACCATGACGGTAACCAGACCTCCTCCAATCTTCCGGTACTCGCCTCCGACAAGCTTGACGTTCGCCGCCTTGACCATGGCGTCAGCCGCCTCGATTGCTGCGACCAATCCTTTGGTTTCAATCAGCCCCAAAGCCATCATCTTCTCTGTCACTACACCCTCCACCGATCGTCACGTGCGGATGAGGCGCTCGCCTCTATCCCTTGCGGGCGAGTTCCTCGCGGATGACTTTGCGCACGAGGGTCTCGATTTCCGATTCAGACTGCTTGCCGGCAGGAGCCGGTGCAGCTGCTGCAGGACCGGGTGATGGTTTGCGATCATACACCACGGGTGGATTGAACGGTCGCACTTCGTAGGCAACACGCTTCACGTTCATGAGATGGCGAACAGTGATGTTGTCACTGCTGATACCGCCACCCATTCCTCCCGTCGCAAGCGTAAGTGACGGTGCGAGCGATGTGCTGTAACCGATGGCACCCGCCGTAGTCGAGGAGTTTACGATGATCCGGAATGCAGGCTTCTGCAACCCGAACTGCAGGATGATGTCCTCATCGGTGCAATGCAGGCCCATCGTGTGACCCTTCCCACCGAACTCGAGCATCTCGATACATCTAGCACACCCTGCATGCCACCCATCTTCGACATAAAATGCGACGACGGGAGTCAGCTTCTCTCTCGACAAAGGAGTCTTGGGGCCTACCTCGTGGAGTCTGGCCACCAAGATACGCGCGTCATCCGGAACCTGGATCCCCGCCTTCTCGCCCAGTTTCTGGGGCGACTGACCTACAAAGTCCGGCTGCATGAGTCCGTTGGGACGGAACATCGCCTTGCCAAGCTTGTCTGCCTCGGCTTCAGACAGGAAATATGCCCCGTTGCGTTCCATGGCTTTCGCCAGTTCGTCGGCAATGGGCTTGTCTGCGATGACAGCTCCCTCATGGGCGCAAATCACCGCATAGTCGAAGTTGACGCTGTTGACAACGTCGCGGGCGGCCTTCTCGATATCCGCACTGCGATCCACGTACAGCGGTACATTACCGGGGCCGACGCCGAGTGCCGGTTTGCCGACGCTGTGCGCATACTCCACCATTGCCTCTCCGCCTGTGGCAATGATCAATCTGACGGCCTTCTGCTTCAGCAGCTCCTGAGTACCGGCAAGTTGTACCTGGGTAACACAGCTGATCAGCCCTTTAGGGGCACCGGCCGCTTCCGCCGCTTCCGCCAGAATGCGTACTGCCTCGGCAGTACACTTCGGAGCAGATGGATGCGGAAGGATGACGATGGCGTTGCGAGCCTTGACTGCAATGAGCGTCTTGAAGATAGCTGTAGACGTCGGGTTGGTAGTCGGTACCAAGGCTGCTATGACGCCAAACGGCCAAGCGACCTCAAAAACCTTGTTCGCTTCATCGCGACGGATAACACCCTCTGTACGAATGTCCTTGATAGACATCCACACATCACGCGAAGCGAACTGATTCTTGACGGTCTTGTGCTCCATGACTCCCATGTGAGTCTCTTCGACAGCCATGCGCGCAAGACGTTCAGATGCCTCGTACGCCGCTTCTGCCATCGACGCGCAAACAACGTCTACCTGATACTGATTGAAATGCACAAATGCTTCCTGCGCAACCTGCGCCTGCTTGACCAGGTCTCGTGCCTCCTGGATTGCCAGCAGGTCGCGGTCGAGTTCCTCAGGCATGTTCTGCCTCCTCTTTCAGTTCTCCGCTCAGGCTTAGGTTCAGGCCGGAGCGCCCTTCAGGGAACACGTTATGTGAGTCGCAGAACACACTACTGGAACGCCAGCGGGTCCTGTGCTACCGAGAGAACTGCCTCGTCAAACGCGCGGCAGGCCGCACGACAGGCACTCTGGGTCCCAACAAGATAGGCACCCTGGTAGTTCGTCTCGCTCAACCGTGTGAAGGCACCTACAGTGACATCCGCCGCCTTCAGCGCCCGTTCCATCGCATAATGGCCCTCAAGTGGCGGGGCGGTCACGTATGCGATAGGGGTACCTACCGGGACTCCGGATTCCTTCGAGAGGTACGTGCCCGTACGAGAGATCGTGTAGGCAAGCCAGACAAGGGTGGGCGCAAGCGTGACGCCCGGCAGTGTCACAGTCGAGTACCGAAGGGACTCAACGAATTCAAGTACAGCGTTGATGCCCGCGGTAGCCTCTGCAGGGTTTGGAGCTGCAAGCAGCAGCATGGCCTCGCCCGACAGTGGTCCAGAAGGATACGAACCGCCGGCAAAATGTGAGCGGCAGTAAGCCACACGCACTTCGGCCTTCTTCGTTGCCTCATCTCCGCCAATATACAGCGGGTCATCGATATTGCATGTGAACAGCGCTAAGCTTTTCTCGTCCGGGAGAAGCTCCAGCGCCTTGGCCATGTCGGGATGCACATTCGGAATAAGCCTCACCGACAGGATTTCTGGCTTCAGGGTACGTTCCATCTCTAGAGCCATGTCACTTTACTCCTTCCTGATAGCTCGTTCTCGGGTTGCCTGGAGCACGCTCTCTTGCCACTCCAGTTCCTTCGACGGATTCCAACAACCGGACCGGGGCTCCGCCTGTACCGGAAACACCCCGGATCCGGCGATTGTTACTGCTCTTAGCCTCTCTTGGCAGTCGCGAGCTCGACGCCGCTGGTCTTGTACTTCAGGTAATCCTTGATGAGACCAACAGCTTCTGCAGCCGCCTCGATGGGGTTCTTGCCCTTCTTCGAGATCATGCAGATGTTGTCACGGTTCGCATCCGTCGTAAGCGGCTCCCAACGCGGCTTGTACCCCATGTAAATGGAAAGCGCGTCAGAAATGATGAGCCCAGGACGCTCGCCAATCAACACAACCACGACATCCGCGTTCAGCAGGGTGCCAAAATCGTTCATGATGCCAACACGCGCACGATTGACGTAGACGGGCGTGCCGACGGTGATTCCGGCAGCCTTCAACCCATCCAGCATGCTCTTCAGAACATCTCCAGCATAACGCTCGATCGCGAAGCCGCTGAGGCCGTTGCTGACAACGAACTGAACGGTCGGGTTCTTGACGCACTTCTGGAGAACGACGGCCTTTGCTTCGTCGCTCAGCTTGCGGCCGAGAGGCGGAAGGCGCAGGTAGGTCTCGAGCGATCCGTTGGCAGCAGTCTCACCGACGTGCAACAAGCCAAGCTTGGTGATGACTTCGTCCGGCACGATCTCCTTCAGCGAGTCCTGCGTGGCGCCGTGGTCGGCTCTCATCTGGAAATAGGTGAGCAGCTTCGGCCGTGGGCCGTTGCGACCAACGCATACACGCTGGTCGGTGGCGTGAATGAGGGCGTCGCAACCGGCGGCATCCACAGGGTGCTCGACACCGACTGTGTGGCGCTTCTCCTGAGTAGTGACGTCTTCGACATCAAACGCGCACTTTGCTGCTGTGGCGCGCTTCGCCTGAACATCAGCCAGATTCTGTTTGCCCTTATAGAGTTCGTATGCAGCCATGTCTACTCTCCTCTCCTACCGCTTCAGGAAGAACGACGGGTCGCCAGCTTTGTCGGTCAGCTTGCCATTCTTAAGCAGCCCGAGCCCCTCGGCCCACTTCTCCCATTCGGGAGCCGGACGAAGATTCATGGCGCTCCAGATAGCCGCCGTGTCGTGGTAGCTGGCGCACTGGTAGCTAAGCATGACGTCGTCGCCCATCGAGACGCCCATGTGGTAGTTGGTGCCCGCAGCAGCATCCAGGACCATCAGGAACTCGTTGGTGTTCTGGTCGGCACGGACGTGGTTCGTATAGCAGTTGTCCAGACCGAGCGGAATGCCCAGGAGCTTCCCGCAGAAGTGGTCCTCGAGACCGGCACGCATGATTTCATCCGAGTTGTACAGATACTCCGGTCCGATGAACCCTACGACCGAGTTCACGCCGATCGGGCTGTAGCGACGAGCCAGAGCGTGCTTGCGTGCTTCGAGCGTCAGCTGGTCTGCGTCGTTGTTCGCATAAGCGGACAGTTCAGTGCCTTCGCCGGTTTCGAAATACATGTAGTTGGGGCCTTCGGAGTAGCAGTACTTCTTTGCCAGTTCGTTGGCTTCATCCAGCATGCCGACTTCAACACCGAAGGACTCAAGAGCGGCCTGGGTTCCCGCGATGCTCTGGAAGACCTGTCCGATCTTGGCTCCCTTCTTGAGACACTCCATCTGAGTTGTGACGTGGCCAAGGATGCAGTTCGAGGCGGGGATCTCCCACTTCTCCTTGATGTCCCACATCATTTCATAAAGCTTCATCAGGTTCTCAACCTGGTCGATGGCAGGGTTGATGCCGATGACCTGGTCGCCAATGCAGAATGCAAGACCGTCATAGATCTCGGCGCGGATGGCGTCGACATCGTCGGTGGGGTGGTTGGGCTGGAGGCGTGCGCCCATTCGACCTGGGAGACCCATGGTGCAGACGTTGTGGACAACGCACGGCATCTTGTGTCCGCCGACGATCAGATCCAAACTGGAGCACAGCTTGGCGACGGCTGCTGCCATTTCGCCGGTCAGACCATGGCTGATTGCCTTGATATCCTCGGACGTCGTGTTCTCGTCCAGGATCCAGGCGCGCATTTCGCCGACGGTCTTGTCCTTGATCTTGTCATAGGCGACGGGATCGATGCCATCATCGATAGCACGGGTGATTTCATCATCCTCGTACGGAACAACGGGCTGGGCGCGCAGGACCCACATCGGGATGTCAGCCAGAACGGTCTTGGCCGCTACACGCTCTGCTACACTCTTGGCAGCAATCCCTGCAGCTTCGTCGCCCGACTTCTGTTCGTTCGCCTTTGCAAGGACCTCTTTGACGTCCTTGAACTCGTACGTAATGCCGAACAGCTTAGAACGAAATGCCATGTTTCCTCCTTATCACATAGAGAAGATAAGCGTCTTCACCGAAAGCGAGACAAGTCGGTCTCCTAGCATCGATTGACCAATATCCACATAATCCCCTTCTGCAAGAGTAACCTCGTCGATCGAGAGCACCCTGAACTGGGGTAGTCCAGCACTAACGACCTGTCCCAATGCTTTTCCCAGGTCGCGTTCAGTTACCAGAATCAGTGGGTTACTCGGCGAAATGTATTTCGTGGCAAACGACATGACCCCATTTGCCAGTTTTTTCAGATCGTCGTAGCTGACCACTGCCGACATGTCGAGAGCAAGAATCACCCGATCCTTTGCGGGATCGAGGTCCCAGCGGCCGTACCCGTCCAGGATAGCTTTTGCCAACGTCTGCTCGTCAGGAAGACCGTCAAACATCGGCCGCAAAACCGGGACGTTGCGCATGGGTAACTCTTTGGGAGCGACCCATATGGTCATGCCACTCAACGTGATCGTCTCGTGGCTGGCGCCCATTACCGTTGCTCGTTCTGTATGAAGAGGCTTCAGGACTGTCCATTCCTTGACCCGCGGATGATTTCGCAGTTCCTCACCCATGAGCGGACCGATGTCTCCGTAGACGGCAACATCCTGGATCGTCCTGACAGGCTTTGCATCATAGTAGAAATCGGCTACTCCCCCGGAGAAGAAGATCGTCGTGTCCACAACAGGCTTTCCCAGCGGAGTTGTCTCCATGAGATCGCGCGCTATCTGCGAAATCTGGCCGGACAGTACCTCGACGACGAGGTCTGCTTCCAATCGTGCTACCTGCCGGAGCGCGTCGACGGTAGCGACATCCCCGACTTTGAGATTGATCCCCAAGTGCGCAAGCATCTTCACGCCACTTTTTGTAATCTTCTTGACAATGCCTGTCGCCTGATCCACCTGAATGTGACGGCCTCCGACCGACAAGACGACCGTGTCCATGAGTTCTCCCTGCCGGAAGATCGCTATGTTCGTCGTCCCGCCGCCGATGTCGACGTTGGTAGCCCACGTGAAATGCTCCGACGACCACGCAGCCGCCCCTGATCCTCGCCCGGCAAGATGTGACTCAAGGCTGGGACCCGCTACCGTCGAAACGAAATCTCCCGCGAGAGGAGCAACGATGTTGAGCACTCGTTCCGCATTCTCGCTCTTGGCTGCTTCACCAGTGATAATGACTGCTCCGGTATCGATCTGTTCCGGTGCGAAGCCGGCTTCCTTATAGTCGGCCGCGAGAATCCTCTCAAGCTCCTCGACGTCGACCAGACCCTTCTGGTTAAAGGGGGTCAGATGCACCGCACTCTGATACACCACTTCCTTCTTCGCTACGTCCGCTCTCGGCTTGCGCGCAGGACCATATCGTGCCTGCGGCATCATGCTGAGTGTTGCTGTCTCGGCGACCAACAGTTTCGATATGACAATCTGGGTCGTTGTCGTCCCTATGTCTATGCCAACACTGGTA
>JAKLHS010000037.1 GCA_022710025.1 Caldisericota bacterium
CGGCCAGTATGCCCACTTGCCGCAGGCCCCCACCCAGACGCTTGCGGTTTTTGCGCGCCCTTTCGATGAAATCCCTGGAGCCCACCAGCATGGATCCGACCGGTGCGCACAATCCTTTGGAGAGGCAGAACATGACAGAATCTGCATACGATGCCCAGACATCAGGAGCTATGCCGGAAGCGATGGATGCATTGAACAGGCGAGCACCATCCATATGGACCGCGATAGATCTGTCGCGAGCGATAGCAGAAATCTCACGTACATACTCAATGGGCCATACCCGCCCGCCTCCCCTGTTGTGCGTATTCTCAATTGCAATCAGGGAAGTCCTGGGGTAGTGGATATTGGCCGCGTCTCGGATCGCATGCCGGACCGCGTCAGGATCCATGATGCCTCTGATGCCGGACACCTGTCGCGCCTGAACTCCGGAGAGGGCAGCGATGTCCCCCACTTCGTAGTAAAAGATGTGGCTCTCTGATTCCGTGATCAGCTCGTCGCCCCGCTGCGCATGGGTCATGATGGCTACCTGATTGCCCATGGTGCCCGAACAGACAAACAATGCCGCTTCTTTCCCGAGCATCTCGGCAGCCAGCTTCTCGAGCTTGATGACGGTAGGATCTTCGCGATAGACGTCATCCCCCACTTCAGCTACCGCCATGGCTTCCCGCATTGCCTGCGTGGGTTTCGTAACTGTATCTGAACGCAAGTCGATCATGTTCTCCTCCAACGACGCAGTCTGGCCGATGTTTCACACATTCTCGACATTCACAGACTTCACGCCGCGTATTTTGCTGACGTGCTCAATGATCTCCTCGATCGTCGGATCAAGATATTTCTCGTCCGCGTTGATGCTTATCTCGACAGTGACGGCACCCTGGTCGATGCCGACGTATTTTACAAGCTTAAGCGTGATGATGTCGGCACCGATCGGCGGCCAGAGCACATGTCTCAACTCGTCTGTGACGGTCTTGACGTCCAGCGTGGTGTCGTAGTCGATGCCCTTGTGCTCCTTCTTGTACTGCCGTATTGCAGACCGCAGTCCATCGACCGCCAGCACGGAGCAGTGCATCTTGACGGGAGGTAATCCGCCGAGTTCGTCGGCGGCCTGCTTCCATGTGATCGCCTCGGCCTCGTCCAGTGTTTTCCCCTTGGCCAGATCGGTGATGATGGAACCCGTCGCTATGTTGGACGCGCATCCATATGACTGGAACTTCACGTCTTCGATGCGGTCGGTCGCGGGATCTATTTTGAGATACACCGTGATCTCGTCTCCACAGGCCGGCGATCCCTCCGTCGCACAGGCGTCTGCATGCTCGATCGTCCCTATGTTGTGAGGGTTTTTGAAGTGCTCGATCACCTTTGCCGTATACTTGATCGACATACCTGCCTCCTTAGTGAGCAGTCGGTTTGATCGTGCTCTGAGCACGCAATCGTTCTACGATCGGCACGAGTTTCTCCAGCGTCGTGTCGATGTCGGCTTGTGTCGTATAGCGGGACAACGTGAACCGGATCGAACCATGCGCCTGCTCATGATTGCGTCCTATGGCCATGAGAACGTAGTTGGGTTTCAGTGTTGCCGCGGCACAGGCCGATCCCGTGTCGACAATGATCCCCTCCATGTCCAGAAACATCATGATGGCCTCTCCTTCGATAAAGAGAAAGCTATAGCACAGGTGTGAGGCAGACCGCCCTTCCCCGTCCGGTCCATTGAGCAAGATATGAGGAATTCGTTCGATGATGCCGTTTGCAAGATGATCTCTCAATGCACGCATCCTCGCCACATCTTCGTCAAAAGCAGCATACAGGAGCTCGGTCGCCTTGTCGAAACCGGCTATGCCCATCGTATTCGGCGTTCCCGGCGCAAGTACTGAGTACGATTCCGCCCCAAAACTGATCGGCCGGGTGCCGGTTCCCTTGCGAACGTACAGGGCGCCTACCCCTTTGGGTCCGTGCACCTTGTTACTGGAGAAACTCACGAGATCAGCCTTTACCGTGTCAACACCCAGACGCTGTGTCTGGAGCGCGCTGGCGAAATCAATGTGATATGGTATCTTGCGGCCGATCCTAGCTGATGCATGAGCAACGATTTCGCCTGCTTCCGCTATCGGTTCGACGGTCCCGATCATGTGGTTGACAGCCATCAGACTCACCATGGCTGTGTGCTCGTTGATCACGGAGGCCAGCTGATCCAGGTCATAGCGCCCTTCCGCGTCAACCCGCAGATAATGAGCCTTGCAACCCTGTTTTTCCAGCGCCTTGCACACGGCTAGGGTAGCGGGGTGCTCTATCTCACTCGTCACGACCTCGGGAGCGTTATCTGTCTGCGCACGAACGGTTCCCAGAACAGCAATATTGATCGATTCGGTTCCGCTCCCGGTGAACACGATCTCACCGGGGGTCGCGCCGATCGCCGAAGCCAATCGCGCCTGCGCACGCTCGATAAGCTCTGCAGCTTCCGTTCCGCATTGAGTGAACGCTGCCGGCACGGCATAATCTGTGGCTGCCACGGTATGCATGGCGTCCCACACCTCTGGCGCAACCATGGTGCTGCGGAAGTTGTCCAAATATATCATGATTCCTCCCTTTCACGTGGCCGGGAAATCACTCAATGACTGCCGGCACGGAGCGACACAAGAAATGTGCCGGAAAAATCGTGGTCGCAGAGATCCATTTGCTGCGACCTGCATATGACCAATGGGTATAACCGTACCTCATATGCCATCAGCCCATCGGCATTGTAGCCGCTGGGCTGATGAATACAACGAATTACCAGTGATGACTAAAACCGGACTCCTGACGCTTCGAGCTTCACCAGTCTGTCCCACTCATCGTCGATCATCTCCTGCATCTCTACGATAACGTGCTGATTCTCGGGACGGAACAGGTGCTTGAATCGTGTCTGCCCCTTGAGGAAATCTTCGATTGGTTTCCGGTTCGTTGGTTTCGATGTGATATGCACTATTCCGTTTTCGATCTCATACAGGGGCCAGAAGTTTGTCTCGACCGCCAATCTGGAGTACTGCATGGTCAATGCGGAGTCAAACGACCAGTTTGTCGTGCACGGTTGCAGCACCGCGAGCACAGCCGGCCCATCGGCGCTGAATCCTTTCTGCGCTTTCTTGAATACATCCAAGGTATTGTGCACGGCTGACTGGCCGACATATGGAATACGATGAGCCGCTGCAATCTCAACGAGGTTCTTCCTCCACTGAGGCTTCCCGGGGCTGACCTTCCCGGCAGGAACGGTCGACGTGCTCGCTCCGAACGGCGTAGCGCCACTGCGCTGATTGCCTGTGTTCATGTAACCCTCATTGTCATAGACAAGATACATGAACCTGTGGTATCGCTCGAGCGCCCCAGAGAGGGCTTGAAATCCTATGTCATAGGTGCCGCCATCGCCTCCCACGGCAAGGATGTTGACCTCCCCGTTGATCTTTCCCCTGTGCTTCAGCGACTTGTAGGCCGCCTCTATCCCTGCCGCTACGGCTGCGGCATTCTCAAATGTCAGGTGCATCCACGGTGTGTTCCACGCCGTATAGGGGTAAACGGCCGTCGTAACCTCCAGACATCCCGTCGCATTGATGACGATGACCGGCTTGTCCGAGGCAGCCAGAACCTCCTTCAGCACCACAGGGATTCCACAGCCCGCACACATGCGGTGGCCAGAAACAAGCTTGGCCGCTGATCCCGACGTCTTGAGCGCTATATCTTGGAGTGTAGGCATTTGTTACCCCCTCAACCCGATGTACCGCTGGCGTTTCGAGTCCAGCTCTCCCGTAAGCAGCTCCTCGAACACGGCTTCCACTTCCGTACTGAGAATGTCCCGCCCCCCCAGACCGAAGACATAACTTTGCACCTTCGGTCTCGTATCCAGTTCATACAAAACGCTGCGGATTTCCGTGTAAACCGGCGCGCAAGCGCCGAAGCTCATAGATCGATCAAGGATGCCGATAGCAGGGATGTTTTCGAGAGCGGCACGGACTTCCTCATATGGAAACGGTCTGAACAGGATCGGCTTCAGCAATCCGACTTTTTTGCCCCGACCCCGCATCGCATCGACGGCGACTTTCGCGGTACCAGCGGCTGAATTGAGAACAACGATAGCCGCCTCGGCATCATCCAACCTGTAGGTTTCGAAGTACGGATATGCATGCCCTGTGATCGAAGAGAGTTCACGGCCGACTTCTTTGTATACCTGAAACACGTTACCCATGGCTTCTTCCTGTGCACGCTTGGCTTCGAACAAATAGTCGGGAAGTGCCATCGCGCCTATCGTGCGCACATGCTCCGTATCAAGCAAACTGCGTTCCAGAGAACGAATGCCCACGAAGGACTGTACCGCAGCATCATCAAAGATCTCAACCGGTTCCACGGCGTGGCTTGTGATAAACCCGTCCTGATTCACCATGACAGGCAGCTGAATGCGCCGATCTTCTGCAACGCGAATGGCAAGGAGGATGTTTTCATAGACCTCCTGTGCATTCTCGCTGAAGATCTGGATCCATCCGAGGGTTGTCACGCCCATGACGTCTGAGTGGTCGCAATGGATATTGAGCGGAGCCGAGATCGTCCGGTTCACCAACGGCATGACGATAGGCAGCCGTAATCCAGGTGTTGCCGCGACGATCTCCCACATCAGAGCCAACCCTTGTGATGATGTTGCCGACATTGCCCGTGCCCCAGCCGCTTCCGCTCCTACCGTAGCGGACATTGCAGAGTGTTCCGATTCCACAGGGATCATCTCCGTATCAACGATCCCATCGGCGACATACGCGGCAAATTGTTCTACAATGGGCGTTTGAGGAGTGATCGGGTATGCGACGACCACATCGGGGTTGATCTGGCGCATTGCCTCTGCTGCCGCCTGTGCACCGGTTATTGCTTTTCTGATTCCCATATCGTCGCCTCCCTACGGCTTGCAGGCAGCCTGTTCGGCTTCTTCTTCACGAACCATGGTTATGCACTTTGTGGGACACTCATGCGCGCAGATGCCGCACCCCTTGCAGTAGGCAAGGTCCGTTTGCCAGCGAACGACCCCTTTGAATATCTTGCCGCCCTTTCCTGCGACCCCCTCCTCCGTCTGTGTAACCGGGATCGCCATATCAGGACAGTACGAAACACAGATCATGCAATGGATGCAATTAGCCGGGTCATAGACCGGACGCAGGATACGCCACCCGCCGGTCCGGTAGCCAAGAGATGTCGCGGGCGGCAGCTCCATGCCTGTCTCCAGATCCTGCCAGACCTTCTTGTCGCTCACTTCGTCACCTCATCGTATCCTATGTGCAACATCTCGATGTTCTTGCGGACCTTCTCCTCGCCCAACTTGGGCAGAAAGTGCTCACGAAGGACGCTTTCAAGGGATTCCAGTCTGACGACCCCGGTCAGCTTGATGAGAGCTCCGAGCATGGGAACGTTCGGAGTATCCGTCGCCAGCAGATCGAGGGAAATGCTTGTTGCATCGATGCTGTAGGTCGGTCCGGAGAAGCCGGCAAGTTTCTGGATATCCGCAGCGCAAACCTTCGTATTGACGATGAGGATGCCCTGCTCCTGCAGACCGGCCGCTACGGCAATCGACCGCATGATACCGAAGTCAAGGACCAGAACGGCATCAGGGTGAAGGACCGGCTCATGGCTACGCAATTCTGTCTGCGAGATCTTGGTGTACGCGACTGTAGGAGCGCCTCTCCTCTCCGAGCCGTATTCCGGGAATGACTGGATATACTTGCCTTCTTTGAACGCTGCCTCGGCGAGCAACTGTGAACCTGACTTGGCGCCCTGGCCCGCCCTGCCATGCATACGGACCTCATAAATTTCCTTCATGCTGCCTCCTCTTCGCAGACCTCGGTCACAATCACCGGTCGCATGGCACGCGTTCAAGAGGAGCGGAGACGCGAACTGGCAATCCCTCCCCCAGCTGGCAGCCAGCCTGAACACCGGCCGTCTCTCCTTCTCTGCCGGTCTGGGGCGCCAGTTACGCACGCTTTATCAGTATAGGATGAGCAACCTCAAAAGCAACCGGCAGTCTTGACCCGGCTCGGTTCGCACAACGATGCAACCGAGCGACACAGATGTCCGCAGAGAATGCAGAAACCTACATCCCGAGTGCCGAGCCGAGCAAGGTCAGTTGACCTTCCAGCCAGGAAACAAAAGAACCGGATGCGGTCTTCCCCATTGCATCCAGATAACACACGACAGCTCCCTTGATCCGCTGATCGATCCCCGGGCTCACTCCCGAAGGAAGGCCAAGAATCGCGACGCGTGTCGCCTCTGCAGCGCCCCATGCCGTGATCGTCGCTGCCGCGTCGGTCGAACCGAG
>JAKLHS010000038.1 GCA_022710025.1 Caldisericota bacterium
CTGAACGGGAAGTGAATGAATCTTGGCATTGTTGATAAGCCGTCCCAACAGGGTCTCGGTGATCTTGGTCCCGGCTTTGTGAATCTTGTTCTTGCCCTCCTGAACGTCTTGAGCCAGCGTCCTGCCGACCAGCTCCTCATTCGTCTGAACGTCAAAGAGGTCCGTCAGCGAGTTTTGCACGATAGAGCCGGCAGGAACATATCGGAACGATTCAACGCCTGCATGCGTCAGGTCCGCGAGTTGTTCCTTGGTAATTTCAACCCCAATGAGATCCCGTTGTTCCTCGGTTTCGGCAGCGGGCTCAAACGATATCGGCACCATGCGGATTTCGTCCGGCGCGCTCGCTTCATCTGCATCCGATGCCAGCATGACAGGCAGGACGTCAACGGGGAATGTTCCGGCGCTCAGATCCGTCGCGCTCACCAGAGGAGATACTTTGATTCTCTCTGCGTCCACAAAGGAAACAAATCCATCCATGTCGCTCAAAACGAGATCGCCGTTGTCGCGAACGACACGTCCTTCCATTGATGTCGATACACGTGCACGGTCCGGTCTCACGAGCGGAACAGCCTGGCGTTGCATGTTGCAGCCCATGAGGGCTCGGTTTGCGTCGTCGTGCTCAAGGAATGGAATAAGGGACGCCGAAATGCCGAATATCTGTGACGGCAGCAAATCTATGTAATCAACTTTCTCTGCCGGGAGCTCCTTAGGAAGAATCTCTCCACCCTCACTTCTCTGCCGTGCTATGACGGCTCCGGCAGTAATACGATTTCTGTCATCGACTGCCGTGTTTGCCTGAGCTATGGAGTGATGCTCCTCTTCTTCGGCGTCCATGTACGCCACATTCGTCTCATCTTTGCGACCGCTTTCTACCTTGGCGTATGGCGCCGTGATGAATCCATAGTCATCCAGCATGGCGTAGGAGCTCAAACTATTGATCAGGCCTATGTTCCCTCCCTCAGGAGTCTCGATAGGGCATATGCGGCTGTAGTGAGAGGAATGGATATCTCGAACCTCCACGCCGGCACGCTTTCTGTTCAAACCGCCGGGGCCAAGTGAGCTCAGCCTTCTCTTGTGTGCCAGACTGGAAAGCGGATTGATCTGCTCCATGAACTGTGACAGCTGACTTTGTCCGAAGAAGTTTCTGATCGACGAGATAACGGGTTTCGTGTTCAGGACGTTCTGCAGGTTCATCATCTGTTCTGATGAGTAGATCGTCACCTTATCACGCGTCGCCTTGGCAACCTTCAGCATGCTGTCCTGGATCTCTTCAGCCAGAAGCTCGCCCACTCTTCGAATGCGCCTGTTGGCCAGACTATCGATGTCGTCGAAGTTGGCTCTTCGCTCACGGATATCAATGAGGTGCCGAATGATGGCAATGTAGTCATCCTTCGTCAGGACGGCGGAATCCGTTGCCGTGTTGAACCGTTTGTTGATCTTGTGTCGCCCTATCGGGCTGAACGTGTTGAACGCGGAATCCGTCAGCAGCGTGGATAGCAGGCTTTGCGCCGCTTCCAGGGTAAGGCGTTCCTTCGGCTGCATCTCCTTGAAAATCTGCTTGACAGCTTCTTCCTGCCCCACTGTTTTGTCTATCTTCAATGTCTTGACGACCCACCGGTCCAGCTGTCGACTGCTGACCAAGAACGATGCATTCCCTGATTTTTCAAGTAAGCGGATGATTTTTGCCGTTACCGCGCTACCCTCGCCGACAATCTCCTTGCCCTTCGTGTCGAGAAGCGGTTCCGCCGCCGTATAATTGGTTGTCTGGCACAACGTTTTGAGCTGATCCACAGGGATGCGCTCTGTCTTTTCAAAGGTGAAGAGCTCGTCGATTTCCTCATTCGACCCGACGCCGAGCGCCTTGAGTACCAGTGTTACCGGAACCTTGCGGGCCTTCTTGCGGAGGCGTGTATATATGACCTCATCCTTGCCTGCCTCGATCTCCATCCAATTGCCGCGGTCAGGAATGAGCGTCACCATGTATACTTGCGCTCCAGACAATTTATCCTTGCCGCCTTCGAAGTAGACGCCGGGCGAGCGTACCAGCTGAGATACGATAACGCGTTCTGCACCGTTGATGAGGAATGTACCATACGGGGTCATGAGCGGAATCTGTGTGACGATGAGCGGCTGCTCGCGGATCTCGCCGGTCTCCTTATTGATCAGGCGGAAGTTTGCGCGCACCATGGCTTCGTAACTGAGACCCGCCTTGCGGCAATCCTCCATCGACTTGCTCGGCGACTCGATATCGTGGCTGACGTACTCGATGCGCAATTTGGCTGTATCTATGGGGAATACTCTTTCAAAGATCTGAGCCAGTCCAGCTCCCAGAAGCCAGTCGTATGAGGTCTTCTGAAGCTGGAGGAGATCGGGCATCGCGTAACTTGATTTGATCTTGGTGAAGTCTATACTGTCTCCTGCCGCGCGCATGGCTCTCCTTTCACGTCGGGATCGGAATAGGGTCAAATAATAAGTGTACTCCAATCGCTGTCCCAGTCAACCGGTGATGCATCACGGGCTGCGACGGCAAATGGTTCTTTGTGGCTGCGTTTCGTCCTTCACTTCACGATTTACTCATCCTGCCTCGTTGCTTGAAGCGGCCAGCCCGCCGTGGATGTTCAAAGCCTCTCGCGCCGGTCACTTCATTGTCGCAGAAGCCCATACCGGATAAGCGCCCCGACAAATCTCAATGTGTCCGTCACCGAGTTGAACTTGCTTTGCGCTTGCGTCCTGTAGATCGTCCGGGTCGGCACGAATCCGATTCTCTGACCAGATCTCGCAGCCTTGAAAATCACTTCTGTTTCAAGGTCATACTTGTTTGCTCTCAGAGGTAACGCCATGACCGATGACAGCCGATAATATCGAAACCCGTTCTGGCTATCCGGAACAACGTGCCCAAGAAACAGGCTGATCAACGTGGAGGAAATGCGATTCGCGAATCGCCGGATCAGAGGCATGCCTGCAACGTCGGACATCCTGTTTCCGATAACGATATCGTACCCCTCTTCCGCTTCCTTGATGAAGAGGGGAATCTCGGCCGGGTCGTGTTGTCCGTCTGCATCAATCGTGACAGCCCCATCATATCCCTGGTCGGCAAGGAACCGGAATCCGGTTTTCAATGCAGCTCCCTTGCCCCTGTTTTCTTCATGTCGCAGCACTATCGCTCCTGCCTTACTCGATGCTTGACTGGTATGATCGACCGACCCGTCGTCGACCACCACCGCGCACGTCACGAAAGGAACCACTCCCCGCACTACATTTCCAATGTTGTTTTCCTCGTTCAATGCCGGGATGAGGGCAGCTATCTTCATGCGATTCCGCTCCAGAAGTCGTAGAAATTGAGGAACTGCGTTGGATCCTTGTTGACGATGTTCTCATACTGATATGCATAGTCCTGTATGAACGACGCGATCCAGGAAGTCTCGTCCGCTCCCTCCGCTCGGACGGGATCGCCAAGCAGCAAAAAGTAACGTCCATCACGCTGACGCACCAAGAACCCTGGAATGCCGACAAGGCCCAATCGGTGACACAGAACTGCAGCACCCTTGGGAAAACGTACCCTGTGGCCAAAAAAGGCTATTTCCTGGCCACCAGCACCATATTCCCGATCCGCGACAATAGCAATGGCATCTCCTTCCGGCAGGCCTCGAAGGAGCTGTCGGAGACCATATCGCATGTCGTGCGCCACGAGCCCGAAACGGTCTCGAAGTGTCTCGTATAGACGTTCGACGACGGGGCTGGCATGCATCAGTGCCACCGCATGCGTCCTGAAGCCGCACTCTCCAAGGATCGCACCGGCAAGCTCCCAATTTCCGTAATGCCCCGTGACGATGCAGAATGGTTTTCCGGCTGTCTTTTCCTGAATCGTCGAGCGTAACGCCGCAGAATTCACGGCCATGAAGCGCACCTGCTCATCCGACAGGGATGGAATGCTGAAAAAATCGACGAGGTTCAGGCCGGATTGTACGAATGTCTGGACAGCGAGATGGAAACGGGTGCGATGACTTGCCTCAGGGCGAATGATCCGCAGATTGGCAAACACGCCTCTCCTCTGCTCTGTGTTGAAGCAGAAATAGCCAAGAGCGATAATCTTCGCTATCAGATGCTTGAGCCATGCGGGCGCTGCTGCGGCAGCCTTGAAAGCGACAACGTACCAGAAAGCCATGCGTCAGGGGATCGCGGTCGCCCGTGATGCTGCGTACCAGAGCAGCCCGATAAGGGTCTTGGCATCGTCGATGGCTCCTGTCAGACACTGCTGAAGGGCATCCGCCAGAGGAACAACGAACACCTCTATGAACTCATCCGCATCAGCTTCGGGATTGCCCTGTCGTAACCCGGAAGCAATATACAGCGTGAGCTTCTCGTCGACGAATCCCGGGCTTGGCCAGAAGCAGATCCCCCGTTTCCATGTCGCAGCCGTGAAACCAGTTTCCTCACGCAGTTCGCGTCGTGCCGCGGCCAACGGCGATTCACCATATCCCTTCCGACCAGCCGGGATCTCCACGGTGATCTTCTCGGGCGCGGGCCTGTACTGGCGTACCAGAACCACCCCGTCGTCCTGGGTGATCGCCACAATACAGACGGCTCCTCCCTCGTATGTGACGACGTCGCGGCGAGCACGTCGCCCATCTGGAAGCCGGACGGTCTTGTCCAATAGCTGTATGCACGTGCCCCTGTAGACAAGCTGTGTTCGCTCGACTTCTTCTGCTAATCCTCTGGCCGCTCTCAATGCGATCGGATCATCTCCTTGATCTTGAGAAGTCGCGTGATGGTCGATCGTTCGTTCTCGTCCAGTTTCGCAGTGATGTACCGTATCGTTTCCTCGAGATCCGGAATCATCACGTATTCCAGAGCATTGACCCTCCGCCGTGTCCGCTCGATCTCATCCGCCATCAACCGGATACTCGTTTCGATCTCCGCCAGCTTCACGATGGAAGGAACGAGCTCATAAAGACGAACAAGGGCCGCCTCGACGCCGGCGCCTTCAAGTCCGGAAAACGACGGCGATTCGAAATCGGACAGCGCATGGGAAAGCTTCGGCAACGGGACGTTCATGACAGTCGCTGTCGTAGCATGGATACTGAGCTTCGTTGAAACGGTACGTGACAGGAGCTCCACTACCTCGGCAGGATATGTCGCGGTCTGTCCCGCGAAAGCAGCGAGACTGTTCGGGAGGCCTCGATCGACCGCGCTCCTGTAGCCCACGTAACGTTCAGAGAGCTCGATGAAGGTTTTCATGAGGCCCTCAAGCTTGTCCTTCAGCAGTTTGTGCCCCCGCTTCGCCAGGACATATCTCTTCTGCACTCGCAGAAGTTCCATCCTGGTCGGATTTACTCTGAGCGCCATCGCTTCCTGCTATGCCGTCTGTTTCGGCATGTACTTCTCGATCATTGCCGGGGACACACGTTTCAGTTCCGCAACGGGAAGCATGGAAAGCAGATCCCAGCCGATGGACAGCGTCTGTTCTATGGACCTGTCCTCGTCGGCCCCTTGCCGAACAAAACGCCGTTCAAACTCATCAGAGAACTTGACGAATGTACGATCCGTCTCCGTCAGGGCTGATTCACCAAGAACAACAGCCAGTTCTTTGGCTTCACGACCACGCGCGTATGCTGCAAACAGCTCATTGAGAAGTCCCGCATGATCCTCCCGCGTCTTCCCCGAGCCAATCCCCTTGTCTTTCAGGCGCGAAAGCGAAGGAAGAACGTCAATAGGCGGATAGATGCCAGCCTGGTGTAACGGCCTGCTCAGGAAAATCTGCCCCTCGGTGATATATCCGGTAAGGTCGGGGATCGGGTGTGTCTTGTCATCCTCGGGCATGGTCAGAATAGGCAGCTGGGTGATGGAACCCTTCTTGCCCTTGATGCGGCCTGCACGCTCATAGATGGTGGCAAGATCGGTATACAGATACCCGGGATATCCTCTGCGCCCGGGAACTTCTTTGCGAGCGGCAGAAACCTCTCTGAGCGCCTCACAGTAGTTTGTCATGTCCGAAAGGATTACCAGTACGTGCATACCCATCTCATATGCGAGATACTCGGCCGCAGTCAGGGCGAAACGCGGCGTTGCGATACGCTCAATGACCGGGTCATTGGCAAGATTCATGAACAGTACGGACTGATTGATAGCTCCGCTCTTGCGAAAATCAGAGATGAAGTAGTCGGCTTCCTCGAACGTAATTCCCATTGCCCCGAAAACAACTGCGAACTCGTCACTGCCGGTCAGCACACGAGCCTGTCGCGCGATCTGCGCG
>JAKLHS010000039.1 GCA_022710025.1 Caldisericota bacterium
TGGTTCCTGGCTCTGCCGGCATGGGTGGGAGAAACCAGGACGGGCAAAACCAAGGAGAAGTTGCTGGCATTCATTGACGTCATCCAACATGTCGGGCAAGCCAGTGCATCGGCGATAGTAGCAGCTGACCATGTCTTTGGTGCTTCTGGACTGGTGGAGTGGTATACGAAGGACGAAAACGGCGAACCGGGAAACGCAGATTTCGAGCGCCAGTCGCGTCAAGAGAACCTCGCTGAGTTCATGCGCACGATTGATGAGTTTGACCGTATGAGCGAGGATCGGTCACTGGGGGCATACCTGTCGCAAGTTGCTCTTATCCAGGACCAGGATGCCATCAGGACGGGCAGGGTGGCCTCCGGTGTCCTTCTCATCACGGCGCACTCGGCCAAGGGACTCGAATTCGGTCACGTCTTTGTCATCGGCGCCGAGGAAGGCGTCTTTCCACATCGGCGTTCACTGGATCGCAGTGAGGACATCGAAGAAGAGAGAAGACTTTTCTACGTGGCATGCACGCGCGCAAGGACAAACCTGTACATCACATGCTGCACTCAACGGGCTAGTTACTATGGCTCAGGGCTCCAGGAACCGTCTCGGTTCATCAAGGAAATGGAGCTGGCCACGGAGAAAGTCACAGAAACATCGGCCCCGGTTTCCAGAGAGTATATCGACGGCGACACAGTGACGCATAACGTCTTTGGTATCGGTAAGGTCATCGAAATCTACTACGAGGGTGACGAACAGTTTGTCGTCATCGACTTCAAGAAGGTGGGGGTCAAGAAGCTGGCTGTGCGCTATGCGCAGTTGAAGAAAACATGAGAAGTCCCCTGTATGGCGAAGGGTCGCCGCGCGGCTTGAACTCTGCACAAACGGCACTAGACTTTGCAAAGGGAGATGGAGAGTACCATCGGGGTCCCCGTGGGAGGCGCTCATGATCTGGTTCTGGATAGCGATGACGGTGTCGTGTACCGTGATCGACGCATTTCTTCCCTACTATCTCCTGATCTGGTTCAGCGGTGGAGCACTCGCGGCACTCCTGTTTGCCTGGGCCGGATTCAGTACGCCTATCCAATTTGTTGTGTTCTTCGTGGTGTCATTGGCGCTTATGGCATTCATCGGGCGACACATCAACGCCCGCCTGCTGAGGAGTGAGACAGAAATGGAGACGAATATCGATGAGATGATGGGGAAGATCGCAACCGTTGTGATGGCGATCGGAGCAGGCAGCGCAGGCCGTGTCGCACTCAAAGGAACAACGTGGCGAGCTGTCTTGAACGACGAGACTGCCACAGCAGCCGTCGGTGAAAAGGTCACCGTAGTCTCGATCGAAGGGGTGACCCTTACTGTAAAGAAGGAATAGGAGGAGCTCATGCCATCTTCATTCTGGCCTTTCTTCTGGTGGATTCTCGGCGTTGCCGTCGTTGTAGTCCTCGCGCTGCGGTATATCATCATCGTGCGTCAGAGTACGGCGGTCATTGTTGAGCGGTTGGGCAAGTTCAGTCGTGAACTCAAACCCGGTTTGCATTTCCTGGTGCCGATCATAGACTCCGTACGGGCTGTCGTCGACTTGCGAGAGCAGGCATGGGATTACCCGCCGCAGGCTGTCATCACCAAGGACAACGTACCGACGAGCATTGATATCGTCCTGTATTACTACATCACCGACCCGGTAAAGTCAGTCTATGAAGTCCGTAACCTCAATGAAGCCATCCTGAAACTGACGATGACCTCCATCCGCAATATCTCGGGCAGCCTGAATCTGGACGAGCTCCTGGTGTCGCGCGAGAATGTCAACAACGAACTTACCCAGATCGTCGATGTCGCGACGGATCCCTGGGGCGTCAAGGTGACACGCGCTGAGATAAAGTCGGTCAACCCGCCGGCGGAGATCCTGGAGGCAATGACACGGCAGATGAAGGCGGAGCGCAGCAAGCGTGCCGCCATTCTGGAGGCGGAAGGTTTCCGCGAGGCGGAAATCAACAAGGCGGAAGGCGAGAAGCAGGCTATGATCCTGCGCGCCGAAGCGGACAGACAGCAGAAGATCCTGACGGCGGAAGGCGAGGCTCAGGCACTGATTACGGTGGCCAATGCGAAGAAAGAAGCGGTTGTCGCGTACTTCAACGGTATCCATGAGGGCAACGCTACACCTGACGTCCTGGCTCTCAAGTACATGGAAACCCTTGAATCCATCAGCAGCAATCCAGCCAACAAGGTCTTCCTGCCCTATGAAAGCAGTGCTCTCATGGGCAGCCTGGGTGCGGTCAAAGACCTGTTTGCGGAGCCAGCGTCGCCGGCGGTTCCTCCTGCCAAGGGGAAGTAGTTACCGCCGTTTGTTACGTTCATCCACAGGCCGGGTTTCCTGACCCGGCCTTTTATTTTCCAGACACGGGACCGGCGTTTGGTTGTTCCCAAACCCAGATGGTTCCGTGCAAGCATGTATGCGTTGGCAAACCCGGGAAACCTGATATAACCAAGGATGCCCGCCGCCAGTGGCACGAACATGGAGATCGAATCAAGGCACAAGGGATTCTCTGTGATTTCGGCGGCCGTCTATAACAAATGGGAGGAGCCATGGACGAATTCGAGAAGACTCTGACGGGACAACAGGCAGCCATAGAGGCGGAGCGGTGCCTCTATTGTCATGAGGCACCCTGCCAAAACGCGTGCCCGGCGCATGTTCCGATCCCCGAATTTATCCTGTCTATCCGAACGGGGAACCTCCACGGAGCGCGTGTCCTGCTGCAATCGGCGCACCCGCTGATCGAGACATGTGGCCGCATCTGCCCTGAAGAGGGCTTCTGTCAGTCCGTCTGTACCAGGGCAAAGATCGATAAGCCGGTTTGTATCAGGGAATTGCATCGCTTCGTGACCGACGCGACGGACCCGGCCGACGGGCTGGTGCTTCCTCCGGCCGTCTCCGGGACGGTTGCTGTTGTAGGAGGCGGGCCGGCTGGCCTTGCCTGTATGCGTGAGCTTCGGTGCCTGGGTTTCACGTGCGATCTGTTTGAACAACGTAGCGTCGGGGGCGTCCCCGGTCAGGAAGTATCGCAAATGCGTTATCCGCGTACCGCCGAGGAACGCGAAACGAGGCATCTCACGTCGTTGTTCGCCTCTCATGTATATGCGGAACGCGTTACCGACATCGCATCTCTTCGAGGAAGATACGATGCTGTTTTCGTGGCGACAGGGCTTGCTCTGGAAGTAGAATTGAGGATCGACGGAACAGAACTTGCCGGCGTCTGGCATGCCCGTGACCTTCTCCGAAAGATGAAATCCGGGTCACTGAGCGGCACCGGGCGCAGGGTCGGCGTGATCGGAGGCGGGAATGTCGCTGTCGAGATTGCTTCGATGCTGCGTGAGGAGGATCAGACGCGGGATGTGATCATCGTCTACCGCAGAGGGATCAAGGAATTGAGAGCGTTCAGGAAAGAGATCGACGAGGCGACGGCACTCGGGGTTACTTATCAGTTTCTTGCCGTCCCTGACAGGATCGTCGGAGAGGGATGTGTTCACGGTCTTGAGGTCACGCAGGCCCGGCTCTGCGAAGAGGACGAATCGGGGCGTTGTCGGTTTGAACCATTGCCCGGTTCGCACTTCACCATTCCGCTGGATACCGTCGTGATCGCAGTCGGCCAACGTGCAGACGACGGGGTTTTTCCAGGACTGGGTCGCAGAAGCGGAGGCTTCATTGACGTCGGGGAAGACATGCAGACGAACATTGCCGGTATATTTGCGGGCGGCGATGCCGTTCACGGCGCGCAGACGGTCGTCGAAGCCGTCGCAGACGGGAAGAAGGCTGCCGAGTTCATCGCCGCGTATGTGGCAGGAGGAAGGAGATGACATATCATCAGCACGACCTTTCCTATGACTGGCTGGGTATCCATCTGGAAAATCCTTTTATCCTGTCAGCAGCGCCTCCTACCGATGAACTCGACATGGCGCGCGACGGTCTTGCAGCAGGCTGGGCGGGCGTTGTTCTGAAGACGACGTCTGTCGAAGGTAACCCGGTGCGCCTCAAATATCCCATGATGTCATCGTTCGGAACGGCTTCTCACAAGATATGTGGACTTGGCAATATCGACCTGATCTCTCAGTACCATATCAATGATGTATGCGATCGGGTTGCCGCTCTCAAGCGAGAGTTCCCTTCCAAGATGATCGCCGCTTCGATCATGGGTTCTCGGAAGGAAGACTGGCAATCTCTCGTCTGGCAATTGAGAAGGGCGGGTGCCGATCTCATCGAGTGCAGTTTCAGCTGTCCGCAAGGAAGCATGGGCGAAGCGCCCGGTCGCATGCTCGCTCAGAGTGTCGAAGCAACCGAAAAAGTTGCGCGATGGGTGAAGGAAGCCGCTGAAAACACACCGGTTCTCATCAAGATAACGCCGCAGGTAACGGACATCGTGGAAGTCGCGCGTGTGCTGAAACGCGCCGGTGTTGACGGCGTTACCGCTTCCAATTCGGTTCCTGCTCTCATGGGGGTAGATATCGAGACGCTTGAGCCGCGACCATCGATCTTTGGCGCGGGAGCATACTCCGGCATGACGGGGATGGCAATCAAACCCCTGACATTGCGCACGATCGCGGAGATCGCTCGCAATGTCGATATCATCATCAGCGGGAACGGAGGAGCGTATTCCTGGGGTGACGTCGTCGAGTTGATGGCGGTCGGCGCTTCTAACGTCCAGTTTTGCACGTTGCCGATGCATTATGGATTCGGGGTGATCCGGGACCTCACAAGCGGTCTCGCCGGATACCTGGATCGCAAGGGATTCGCAGGCCCCATGGATATAGTGGGCAAGGCGCTCTCAAGGATCAAGGGGCAGGAAGAGCTGGTTGCGCCGCATTCCCGCGCGACCATCGATCTGGACACGTGCGTTGGCTGTGGTAACTGCTTCCGTGCCTGTCGAGACGGAGCGCACAGGGCTATCGACTGGGACAGCGAGAAACGTCAACCGTCTGTCGACAGAGACAAGTGCGTGGGCTGCGCACAATGCATGCAGGTATGCCCGGTAAGTGCCATCAGTATTCGAGAGGAATTCGGAGACAATGTTCATACCTTTGCGTACGGGATACCCGGCGAGCACGGCCGGTGATGCGGTTGAGTGCTATCTGAGACCCGGTATAATGATCGGGGGTGCGCGGCACACTCGGCTGCTCACGGAAATATCGAGGAGGTACGATGGCGAATGATGAGAGGTTCTCGACCTTGCGGTCGAAGCGAAATCAGATCGTCGCAGGCGGAGGGGCCGGTCGTGTACAGAAACAGCACGAAGCGGGAAAACTGACGGCACGGGAACGTATCGATCTTTTGCTCGATCCCGGAACATTTCAGGAAGAGAACGTCTTCGTCAGCCATCGCAATACGGGGTTTGGGCTCGACAAGCAGGATCTTCCGGGTGATGGTGTCGTTACCGGGCACGGGTATGTGAATGGGCGTCTCGTCTTCGTCTACTCTCAGGATTTTACGGTAGCCGGTGGCTCATTGGGGGAAATGCACGCTGCGAAGATAGCCCGCGTTCAGGACTTGGCTCTGAAGTACGGAGCGCCGATTGTCAGTATCAGCGATTCCGGAGGCGCTCGCATTCAGGAAGGCATCGATTCTCTCAAGGGATACGCCAGCATTTTCTATCGCAACACGATCAGCTCGGGGGTCATCCCTCAGATTTCGATGATCGCGGGGCCCTGTGCCGGAGGTGCCGTGTACTCTCCCGGCATCATGGATTTCGTAGTGATGACAGAGCAGGCGCGGATGTTCATCACGGGTCCTAAGGTGATCGAGAGCGTCACCGGCGAACAAGTCACCGATGAGGAATTGGGCGGACTGAGCGTACACACGGAGAAGAGTGGCAACGTGCATCTGGCAGCAGCGGACGACAAGGAAGCCATCCAGCTCATTCGGGAGCTCCTGTCCTATCTGCCGTCGAACAACAGTGAAGATGCACCTCTACAGCCAAACGATGATCCCGTGGACCGCAGGACGCCCGAGATCGGAGACATCATTCCAGACGAAGCCAACAAGCCGTATGACGTTCGTAAGG
>JAKLHS010000004.1 GCA_022710025.1 Caldisericota bacterium
AAGATTCATTCACTTCCCGTTCAGGATGGGACGGATATCGAGCACGTCGAACTGCAGATACTGACCATGACCCCGATTGGAGACCAGGTCCTCGGGCACCAGATACTGAGGATCTCGTCTGTCGTCGATCTGAGCTCCCATGTCGGGAGAGTAGTAGATGCCGGGGCGCTGGAAGAGATTTATCTGCGCGACAGAAACGCCAGCATCCTGACGTTTGATCCGGCCAAGGCTGCAAACTATGAACTTCTTCGAGTCAACGGCGCGCTGATTGGCCAGATACTAGCCGAGGATATCGTGCTTCGCAAGCCGAAAACAAAAAAACTGGCGGCGGGCAGGAAGCTGACCCATGATGATCTCGTCCTCTTGGCGAAGAACGGTGAGAGCCACATATCCGTGCCCAAGGCACGCGTCTATGAGTTGCAGAAATTCAAGCGCACGAACCAGGATACGTGTATTAACCAGCATCCGACTGTTTCGACGGGCGACGAGGTGCACGTCGGCGACCTTCTAGCTGACGGCTATGCGTCGACGGAGGGCGAGCTTGCCTTGGGAAAGAATCTCCTGGTTGCATATGTGCCGTGGCGTGGATACAACTACCAGGACGGTATCATCGTCAATGAGCGTCTCGTTCAGGATGACAGTCTCTCGTCGATTCACATCAAGGAACACAAGATTGAAGTGCGGTCGACTGAGTTTGGAAAGGAAGAGATCACGCGAGATCCGCCCAACGTGGCCAAGGAACTTATACGACACCTTGACGAACGCGGCGTTGTGCGCGTCGGCGCGCATGTGAAAGCGGAAGACGTGCTCGTCGGGAAGATCACACCTCGTGCAGAGCAGGAGGAGTCTCCCGAAGTACGCGTATACTTCGCGCTCTTCCACGACAAGGCTCGAGACTACAAGAACACCTCCTACAAGGTACCGCCGGGAGAAGACGGTGTCGTCATAGACGTTCAGGAGATTACCAAGGACAACACCAGCGACGCCTTGCCGGTCGGCGTTGAGCGTATCATCAAGGTATACGTCGCCAAGAAAAGGAAGATCATCGTCGGTGACAAGGTAGCCGGACGCCATGGAAACAAGGGAGTCATCACGCGCATCTTGCCTCAGGAGGATATGCCGTTTCTTGAAGACGGAACGCCGGTCGATGTCATATTGAGTCCGCTCGGTGTTCCATCGCGCATGAATATCGGGCAGCTACTTGAGGCGAGTCTGGGGATCGCTGCCAGGAAGCTGAACGTACGAACCGTTACCACACCTGTTTTCAACGGGGCCACAGAGGAAGAGATCAAGGATCTCCTGCGCAAGGCGGGATTGAGCGATACGGGCAAGGAAAACGTACGAGACGGCGTTCAGGGAACGTATTTTGACAGTGCCGTCACAGTCGGAGAGGCATACATTCTGAAACTTATTCACCTTGCAGAAGATAAGATGCATGCCCGGTCAACCGGTCGATATACGCTCATTACGCAGCAGCCCATCGGTGGTAAGGCTCAGTTCGGCGGGCAGCGCTTCGGCGAGATGGAAGTGTGGGCGCTTGAGGCTTATGGAGCGTCGACGGTACTGCAAGAAATGCTGACTATCAAGTCGGACGATCTGGAGGGACGGCGTGTCGCCTATGAACGTCTGACCAAGGGGAATAACCTGTTTGAGACCGGATCACCCGAATCCTTCAATGTACTCGTGAAGGAACTGAGGGGTTTGGGACTGGACCTCGAAACACTGCCGAAAAGCAGTGATACCCGAACCAGAGGAACAAAGGTAATCCTGGAAGACAACGAATAACGATATCCCTGGGAGGAAAAGGTGAGCAGATTCAGCCCGAGCGACATGAGGAATTTCGCACTCGTTGGACAAGGCGGATCAGGCAAGACAATGATAACGGAACGCATGGTGTTTCATGCCGGTGCCAGCCAGCGGGTGGGGCGTGTTGAAGACGGAACGACCGTTTCGGACTACCTGGATGAAGAGCTCAAGCGCCATATCAGTACAGGTATCGGATTATGCCAGTTTGATTACAAAAATGTGCGGCTCAATCTGCTCGATACACCCGGGTATGCCGATTTTATGACAGAAGCGCAAGAAGCCGTTCGGGTAGCTGACACCGCCGTTCTCACCATCAATGCGGCGGCAGGCATAGAGGTGCAGACACCTCGTTTCTGGAACCTCTGCGAAGCGCAGCATATCCCGGTGACTATCGCCATCAACAAACTGGACCTGGAAAACGTTGACTTCAGTGCTCGTGTAACTGAATTGCAGCACGTATTCGGCCACAAGGTAGCCATCTTGACGCTGCCTGTCGAGAGTGGTCCGGGTTTTGCCTCGTTTGTGAATGTGCTGACCGGGAAGGTTTACACATATGCATCGGGGAAAGACGAGGCGACCGTGTCAGATGTCATCCCCGATGGGGCAAGACAAGCCTACGAAACTGCTCGTACGGCTCTCACGGAGGCTGTCGCAGAATCTGACGACGCTGTCATGGAAAAATACCTGGGTGGGGAATCTTTGACCCAGGAAGAGCTCGTCATGGTTTTTACAAAAGCATTTAGGAAGCGGGATGTGTTCCCGGTGCTCGCACTCTCGGCCCTCAAGGGGGTCGGTTGCGACCATGTCATGGATTTTATCGCTTCGTATGCTCCATCGCCGGCCGACATAACAACCGTTGCCGTGCGCAAGGGTACAGACGAGACGATAGAACTTCATGCAGACGCCGCGGGACCCGCTGCGGCATTCGTGTTCAAGACGACATCCGACCCCTTTGTCGGAAAGCTGTCGTTTGTCCGTATCTACAGTGGCAAGATCGGCCATGATGTTTACAACGGCGTCCGAGATACCAGCGAGAAGATCGGCGGACTCTTTCACATGCTGGGCAAAAAACAGGAACCCTGCGACGAGGGCTTGGCCGGCGATATCGTGGTTATCTCCAAGTTGGTCCAGACAGTGACCAACGATACCCTGTCGTCGCGCGAGTCTCCTTTGGAGCTGAGCCCGATCGTATTTTCTCCCCCCTTGCTGATGAGGTCGCTGAAGCCCCGGACACGAGCCGACGACGACAAACTGAGTTCAACGCTCAATCGCCTGAAGGAAGAAGAGCCGGCAGTCGTCATCGACAAGAATGCGGAAACACACGAGACAATTCTGAGCGGTCTTGGTGAGGCCCATCTGCAGGTCATCGTTGAGCGCCTTCAAAAGAAATTCGGCGTCAACATCGACTTGGAGATTCCGCGGGTTCCCTACAGAGAGACTGTCAAGGGCAAAGCGCGTGTGGAAGGCAAGCACAAGAAACAGACCGGTGGTCATGGGCAGTACGGTCATTGCTGGATTGAAATGGAGCCGAACGATCGCGGTGCAGGCTGGGTTTTTGAAAACAAGATTTTCGGCGGGGCTATTCCCAAACAGTTTGTGCCGGCAATAGAGAAAGGCATGATCGATACGATGGCCAAGGGGTTGCTGGCTGGCTACCCCATTGTCGACGTCAAAGTGGCTGTCGTTGATGGATCATACCATCCGGTCGACTCGTCGGAAATGGCGTTCAAGCTGGCCGGATCCCTGGCGTTCAAAAAAGGATTTGAACAGTGCAGCCCCATTTTGCTGGAACCGATCGTCGCGCTGGAGGCTGTCGTGGATGAAAAATACATGGGCGATGTCATGGGCGACCTGACCAGCAAGCGCGGAAAGATCTCCGGCATGGAGAACACGGATGGCAAACAAATCATCAAGGCTTCGGTTCCGCTGGCAGAAATGCTGAGCTATGGAATCGACCTTGGTTCGATTACGCAGGGAACGGGTACGTATACCATGAGAGTGGATCATTACGAGGAAGTACCGGAGCGCATCGCAGAGAAGGTCATTGCTGAGGCCAAGGCTACCATGGTCGCCGAGGAAGAGGAGTAGCCCGAAGGGAGGAAGATTGAGAAACAACAAGATAGAAGCCCTGTCCCTCCGCCTTGCTTCACCGGAGGAAATACGTGCCTGGTCGCACGGTGAGGTGACCGAGGCCGAAACACTCGACTACCGGAGCGGCAAGCCGAAGCCTCATGGACTGTTCTGCGAGATCATCTTCGGCCCGACCAAGAGTTTTCAGTGCCGATGCGGCAAACTCAAAGGCAAGAGTTTCGAAGGCCAGGTCTGCGACAAATGTCACGTCGAAGTCGCTGACTCCAGCGTCCGCCGCGAACGCATGGGACATATCGAACTCCATGCGCCGGTGGCGCACATCTGGTATTTCCGCAACGCCGTCAATTACATCGCTCTCCTGCTCGATATGCCCGGCAAGAGCGTGGAGAAGGTCGTTTACTTCGGCAGCTGGCTCGTCCTGGATCCCGGCAACGCCGAGGGTCTCGTGCGCCGTCAGCTCCTGTCCGACGAGGAATACCGTGATCGCAAGATCAAGGGCGAGAAGTTCGTCGCCAGGAAGGGTGCCGAGGCATTCCTCGAGCTCCTGAAGGAGCTCGATCTATACAAGATGCGGGACGATCTCCTGGTTCGCATCAAAGGCAAATCCCGCCAGGATCGGGCCAAAGCCGTCAAGCAGCTCGACGTGGTCACGGCACTTATCAACAACAATCGCAAGCCCACGGACATGATCATGACCCGCATCCCGGTCATTCCGCCGGATCTTCGGCCCCTCGTGCAGCTGGAAGGCGGTCGCTTTGCCTCCGACGACCTCAACGAGCTCTACCGCCGGGTCATCAACCGCAACAACCGCTTGGGCAAGATGATCGACGAGAACGCACCCGAGATCCTGTTGCAGAACGAGAAGCGCATGCTGCAGGATGCAGTGGACGCTCTTCTGGACAACAGCAAGCGGCAATACCCTGTCATCAATGCCAATGGGCGCCCTCTGCGATCCCTCAGTGACAAGCTCAAGGGCAAGGAAGGACGCTTCCGTCAGAACCTTCTGGGCAAGCGTGTGGACTACTCGGGCCGTGCCGTCATCGTTTCCGGGCCACAACTCAAAATCAGCCAGTGCGGCGTTCCCAAGGAGATGGCGCTCGAACTGTTCAAACCGCACGTCATCTACCGACTCATGCAGGACGGCGTTGTTGGCAGCATGAAAGTGGCCAAGGAAATCGTCGAGAAACCAACCCCCGAGGTTTGGAACACCCTGGAAAAGGTCGTCAAGGGCAATGTCGTCCTCCTGAACCGTGCCCCGACCCTCCACCGCTTGTCCATTCAGGCGTTCGAACCGGTGCTCATCGACGATAAGGCCATCCAGATCTCACCCCTTGTCTGTACCCCCTTCAACGCCGACTTCGACGGCGACCAGATGGCCATCCATCTCCCGCTGAGCTTAGCGGCCCAGACAGAAGCGCGACTCCTCATGCTGTCCTCGTACAATATTTTTTCGCCGGCCAGCGGCAACCCCATGGCCGGCCCTGTGCAGGACATGGTGCTCGGTGCCTACTATCTGACCTACGAAGTGAAAGACAAGGTGAAGGCCATGAAGTGGTCAACCGCACCGGTCTACTCGGAGCAGGATGTCCTCTACCTGTATGAGTCCGGCCGCCTGACCATCCATGACCCCGTTTTGTTGCGCATCGGCGCTCAGAAGCTTCACACGACCGTCGGTCGTGTCATCTTCAACGATGAGGTGCGCAAAGGCATCTTCGAGGGAGAGGCCAAGTATCGCGACTTCCCGTTCCAGAACAAGACGATGCCCAAGAAGGATGTCGAAGCCATGATCTTGGACTTCTTCCGTTCCTTCGGCATCTCGAAGACCAACGTGCTCTTGGACAACATCAAGGCGCTCGGCTTCAAGTATGCGACGGACTCCGGCATGTCTATCGGGCTGTCGGACATGGAAGTTCCTCCGGAGCGGCAAGACATCCTGAAGGATGCCGATGACAAGGTGCGCAAGATCAACGACTTCTATGACGAGGGCCTCCTCTCTTACAACGACCGTTACCTCAAGGTCGTGCAGGTGTGGCAGGAGAAGGGTGGCGAGATAGAGCGTGCTGTGTTCAAGAACCTGTCCGAAGAGAACTCGGTCCGCATCATGGCAGATTCCGGTGCGCGCGGTAGCAAGAAGCAGATCGTGCAGATGACCGGCATCCGCGGCCTCATGTCGGATCCCTCTGGCAAGATCATCGAGTTCCCCATCAAGTCCAACCTGCGGGAAGGCCTGTCGGTTTTGGAATACTTCCTGTCGACGCATGGCACCCGCAAGGGCCAGGCGGATACTGCTCTGAAAACATCGGATTCCGGTTATCTCACGCGTCGCCTTGTCGACGTTGCCCACGAATTGGTGATCCGGGAAGAGGACTGTACCCACTCCACAGCGCGCGAGATCAAGATCGGCAGCTTGGTCGTCTCCTCCCTCTCGGAGGAACTGGCGGGCAAGATCGCTGACGAGCAGGTCATCAACCCTCTGACCGGGGAGGTCATTGTCGAACCCGGGCAAGAGATCACTTGGGAACAGGCGAAACGTCTCGAAGCTCTTGGTCTGAAATTCCTGAGGATTCAGCGGTATGTCGGTGGCCTCATGGTCCAGCCCGTCGTCGACGGCGGCGCTGTCATCGTCGGTCTCAAGGAGCAGATTGCCGGAAGGTATGCGGCAGACGACATCGTCCTGCGCGCGTCGACGATCAAGGTAAACCCCGTGTGGTCCAGGACGACGCTGGAACGGATCCTCACCAGACCACTCGATACCGATGTCGTGTCTCCCGACGGAGAGAAAGTGATCGCGAAAAAGGGAGAGAAGTTGACGGAGAAGACGCTGGCTGCCATCCACCGCGCAGGCGTCACGTCGATCGCCGTGAAGGTCGAGGAAGATATGGTCCTCGTTCCCAAGGACGGTCTCATCAGCGACGAAGTGGCGACGGCCATCGAGCAGTTCGGTATCACCAGCGTCCGTCTGCGGTCTCCCATCACCTGTCAGAGCGAGAATGGTGTGTGCGCCAAGTGTTACGGGCGGGACCTTTCGTCCGGGAACGATGTTCAGGTCGGCGAAGCGGTCGGCGTCATTGCCGCTCAGTCCATCGGCGAGCCAGGTACACAGCTGACGCTCCGGACGTTCCACACTGGTGGCATCGCCGTCGTGGATATCACGACTGGTCTTCCTCGCGTTGAAGAGATCTTCGAAGGACGAACACCCAAGGGACAGGCCGTCGTTTCAACGCTCGACGGCACGGCTCGCGTCGTCGACGTCAAAGACAAGCTCGAGGAACGGCGGCAGATCGTCGTGACAGCCAAGAACGGAACGGAAGCCAAGTTCAAAGTCTCGCCCATGGCACGGTTCCGCTTCCAGGAGGGGGATCATGTCGTGGTCGGAGAACAGCTGACCGAGGGATCGGTCGACCCCAAGAGCCTGCTCGAACTGGTCGGCGTCGAGGAAACGGCACGGTATCTGGTTCAGGAAGTCCAGAAGGTGTATCGGTCGCAGGGTGTCGACATCAACGTCAAGCACGTCGAGATGATCATCCGGCAAATGCTCAAGAAGGTGAAGGTCATCGATCCCGGTGACACTACGTTCTTCACCGACCAGATCGTCAGCAAGCACGAACTCCTCTTGCAGAACCGCAAGGTCCGTGCGCAGGGCGGGAGGCCGGCTTCCTTCAACTTGGTTCTACAGGGTATTACGAAGTCCTCGCTGGAGACGGACAGTTTCCTATCTGCAGCCTCGTTCCAGGAGACGCCGCGTGTCCTTGCGGATGCAGCCATCAAGGGCAAGATCGATCGGCTGACAGGCCTCAAGGAAGCCGTCATCGTTGGCAAATCCATCCCTGCCGGGACATCGGCGCCTGAGCTGATGCTGGAACAGCGGCGGGATACGATGGATTCGATAGGAGGCAGCGGCATTCCGGGAGCGGGTACTCGATAGTTGTTGATGGTCTAATATGACGTGATCTGTGCGGGACAGGCGCTTGACACCTGTCCCGCAATGCGTACTATATTGAGATGTGTATTTACGTCCTTAGGAGGAAACTGTATGGCGACATTTAACCAGCTCGTGCGGTCGCCCCGCGTTCAGCCGAAGTACAAGACGAAGACTCCGGCTCTGAAGGGTTGCCCACAGAAAAGGGGTGTCTGCACGCAGGTGAAGACTGCAACGCCGAAGAAGCCTAACTCAGCATTGCGGAAGATCGCCAGGGTTCGCCTGACGAATGGCATGGAAGTTACGGCATACATCGGAGGGATTGGTCACAACCTGCAGGAGCACTCCATGGTACTGATCCGTGGAGGCAGGGTCAAAGACCTGCCTGGTGTCCGCTATCACATCATCCGTGGAACACTGGATACGGCGGGCGTCGCAAACCGCATGAAGGGTCGTTCGAAGTATGGAGCGAAGCGAGCCAAGAAGACAGCGGTCGCAAAGAAAGGTGGCAAGTAATGCCGAGGAAGAAGAGGCAGTTCCGCAAGCCGACTCAGGCAGATCCTGTCTATAACAGTGAGCTGCTGAATCACTTCATCAACAAGATTCTCAAGAAGGGTAAGAAGGTGAAAGCGCAGGGCATCGTTTACGGTGCGATCAAGATCATCGACGACAAGGCTTCCAAGCCTGGCATCGAAGTTTTCCGGCAAGCGGTCGAGAAGTGTCGTCCCCTTGTGGAGGTCAAGCCTCGACGTGTCGGCGGAGCTACGCTGCAGGTACCGGTCGAGGTCGAGTCTCGCAGAGGCATCAACTTGAGCATGGAATGGATTGTCGATGCTGCAAAGAAGCGTGCCGGGAAGTCAATGGCCGAAAAGATTGCGTATGAGATGATGGATGCGGTCTCCGAGAGTGGTTCCGCTTTCAAGAAGAAGGCAGACGTCCACCGCATGGCAGAAGCGAACAAGTCCTATTCTCATTACCGTTGGTAGAGAGCAGACACTTTTGAAGTTCTAGCAGGAGTTTATGGCAAACCAGAACGATCAGCACAATATACGGAACATCGGCATTATAGCCCACATCGATGCTGGCAAGACAACGACGTCCGAGCGAATCCTGTATTATACGGGAACGACGTACAAACTCGGAAACGTCGATGATGGGAATACGACTACCGACTTCATGCCCCAGGAACGCGAACGCGGGATAACGATCCAGTCTGCCGTCGTGACTGCGTCGTGGAAGGGATACAAGATCAACATCATTGATACGCCCGGCCACGTGGACTTTACGGCGGAGGTGGAACGAGCCCTCAGAGTGCTGGATGGGGGCGTGATCATCCTGTCTGGTGTCGAAGGCGTCCAGGCACAGTCGGAAACGGTCTGGCGTCAGGCAGATAAATACCATGTGCCCCGGATTGTCTATGTCAACAAGTTCGACAGGGTTGGAGCAGACTACGAGAAAACCGTGCAGTCGATACGGGAGAAGCTGGGAGCCCGCCCAGCGATTGTTCAGCTTCCCGTCGGCAAAGAAGACTCCTTCTCGGGAATCCTGGATGTTCTGTCTGGCAAGAAGCTTGTCTTCAGCGATCCTACCGGGGAAACCTTTGAAACCGTGGATCCCGATGCAGGAGAGTCGGCGGCGATCGCAAAAGCCCGCGATCAGTTGATCGAAGCTGTTGCCGATGTTGACGAAGAGGCTCTTGAGGAATATGTCGCCACGGGCACGATGGAGGTCGATCATATCAAGCCGGCCCTGCGTCGTGCCACCATTGCCAACCTGATCGTGCCGGTATTTGTCGGTTCCTCGTTCAGGAACAGAGGTATCCAGCCGCTCCTGGACGGTATCGTCGACTATCTTCCGTCCCCGTTGGACGTCAAGCCCGCTATCGGCAGGATTCCAGGGATCGATGAGAAGATCGAGGTCACGAGCAACGTAACGGGGCCGCTGGTCGCTCTTGTGTTCAAGATCGTAGCTGACCCGTACGTTGGCATTCTGTCTTACATCCGTGTCTACTCCGGGACAATGAAGAGCGGATCCTATGTGATAAACGTGAACAAGGGCGACAAACAGCGCGTAAGCAGGCTTCTGCGTATGCACGCCAACAAGCGGGAGGATGTGGAAGAACTGGGTGCTGGCGACCTTGGCGCAATCGTCGGTTCGCGGGATGTCATCACGGGAACGACACTTTGTGATGAGTCAAAGCTGATTCAACTTGAGACGATGCACTTCCCTGAGCCCGTTGTATCTGTAGCGGTGGAACCGAAGACAAAGGCCGATCAGCAGAAGCTTGCAGCATCGCTTGCAAAGTTTGCGATCGAGGATCCTACGTTCCGAATCAAGACTGATGAAGAGACATCGGAAACGATCATTTCCGGTATGGGCGAGCTCCACCTGGAGATCATCATTGATCGTCTGCAGCGTGAGTATGGAGTCAACGCCACCGTAGGCGAGCCGCAAGTTGCATACCGCGAAGCCGTCGGCAAAGAAGTCCTTCAGCAGGGCAAGTACATCAAACAGACAGGAGGCCATGGCCAGTATGGGGACGTGGTTCTGAAAATAACTCCTGGGGAACGGGGCAGCGGCATCCAGTTTTTCAACAAGACGGTAGGGGGTTCTGTACCCAAGCAGTTTATCCCGGCTGTAGAGTCGGGTGTGCGGGAAGCATCCACATCCGGCCCCATCCTTGGCTTCCCCCTTGTAGATGTTGCTGTTGCGCTTACCGATGGATCGTTTCATCCGGTAGACTCGTCGGAAATGGCGTTCAAGATTGCAGCCTCCAAAGCTTTCCGCGAAGGGTGCAGCAAGGCATCACCGTTCCTTCTGGAGCCGATCATGAAACTGGAGGTCGTGGTACCCAAAGAGAATATCGGCGATGTCATTGGGAGCGTCACAGCGCGGCGCGGAACGATACAACAGATCCAGGATCGCGGACATCTGCAGGTCGTTGAGGCATCCGCACCCATGGCTGCTATGTTCGGATATGCGACTGTACTTCGATCACTGACTCAGGGACGTGGTTCTTACTCAATGGAGTTTTCGCATTACCAGAGAGTTTCGGATGACATCAAGGATCAGGTCGTTGCCAAATTCGAAGGTTCGCCTGTCAAGGCATAATCACAAACAGGGAGGTTATAATGGCGAAAGAGAAGTTTGAGCGTACCAAACCGCATGTCAATATCGGCACCATTGGCCACATCGACCATGGAAAGACGACATTGACCGCTGCCATCACCAAGTGTCTTGCGACCCTGGGGCACACACAGGTCAAGCGGTACGATGAGATCGACAACGCTCCGGAAGAGAAGGCTCGCGGCGTCACGATCAATGCGCACCATGCGGAGTACGAGACCGAGAAGCGCCACTACGCCCACATCGATTGCCCGGGGCACGCAGACTACATCAAGAACATGATCACTGGTGCCGCACAGATGGACGGTGCCATCCTGGTCGTTGCCGCGTCCGACGGACCGATGCCGCAGACCCGTGAACACCTCTTGCTGGCTCACCAGGTCAACGTCCCGAAGATCGTCGTCTTCCTCAACAAGGTGGACATGGTTGACGATCCCGAGCTCATTGACCTCGTCGAGATGGAGGTACGCGACCTCCTGAAGAAGAACGAGTATCCGGGCGATGAGATCCCGATTATTCGAGGCTCCGCTCTCAAGGCTCTGGAGTATGATGGTGACAGTGGTCGCGGCAAGAACGAGTGGACCGACAAGATCTGGGAACTCATGGATGCCGTCGATTCCTATATCCCTACTCCGCAGCGCCCGATCGACAAGCCGTTCCTGCTTGCCGTGGAGGACGTCTTCACGATCACCGGTCGTGGCACCGTTGCGACGGGCCGTATTGAACGTGGCGTCGTCAAGATGTCCGACAACGTCGAGATCGTCGGTCTCTCGGAGGAACCCCGCAAGACGGTCGTCACTGGTATCGAGATGTTCCACAAATTGCTCGACGACGGAGAAGCAGGCGACAACGTCGGCCTCCTGCTCCGTGGCATCGAGCATGATGAAGTGCGCCGCGGCCAGGTTATCGTCAAACCCGGCTCCATCACCCCGCATACGAAGTTTGAGGCGCAGGTCTACATCCTTTCCCAGGCAGAAGGTGGCCGTCACAAGCCCTTCTTCCCGGGTTACAAGCCTCAGTTCTACTTCCGCACCACGGACGTGACCGGCTCCATCGCTCTCCCCGAGGGGCAGGAAATGGCAATGCCGGGCGACAACGTTGTGATGACCGTCACACTGATGACCCACATCGCAATGGAGGAAGGCCTCCGGTTTGCCATCCGCGAGGGTGGCCACACCGTCGGCGCCGGTGTTGTCACCAAGATCCTGGAGTAATCGGGCAGTCATTTGGTAAAGGAGTTGCTATGGCCAAGCAGAAAGTTCGCATAAGGCTGAGAGCGTTCGACCATCGAACGTTGGACATCTGGGCCGGGAAGATCGTGGAAATCATACAGCAGGCCGGTGCGCGGGTATCGGGTCCAATTCCACTTCCCACCGAGAAGAGCGTCTTCACCGTTCTGCGTTCTCCACACGTCGACAAGAAGTCTCGTGAACAGTTTGAGATGCGTGTGCACAAAAGATTGATCGAGATCAGTAATCCCACCCCTGAGGTGACAAAGGCTCTTATGAGCCTTGATCTGCCCCAGGGAGTTGATATTGAGATCAAATTGTAGGCTGGTGATCGTCATGAGCAAGGGAATACTCGGCAAGAAAATCGGTATGACCAGTATCTTCCATGAAGACAAATTTGTACCCGCTACGGTTATTCAGGCCGGCCCATGCTACGTGGTTGACGTCCTGACCAAGGAACGCAATGGCTATGCCGGCGTCAAGCTCGGCTTCGAAGAGGCTCGGGCTTCTCTTGTCAACAAGCCGGAGACGGGTGTGTGCAAGAAGGCGGGAGTCCCGGTGCTGAAGCACATGAAGGAATTCAGGGGCATGGACGGTGGGATCGGAGATCGAATCGATGTAGGCATGCTGGACGGCGTGAAGTCTGTGACGATTACCGCGGTATCCAAAGGCAAGGGATATCAGGGGCCAGTCAAGCGCTGGCATTTTGCAGGCTGGTTCAAAAGCCATGGTTCAAAGGGTTTACGCCGTGTCGGAGCCATCGGTTGCCGTCTCACCCCCGGTCGCGTTTTCAAGAATCACAAGATGGCAGGGCATATGGGTTGCGACGTGACAACCGTCACCGGTATCCGAGTCCTGGCAGTCGACGCAGAGAAGAATCTGTTGGTAGTCAAGGGCAGCATCCCCGGCGCGGAGAACGCGCTCCTGACGATCAAGGCTTGAGAGGTAGGGACATGAGTACTGCAAAAATGATCGATATTACCGGTGCCGACGCTGGCGAGATTGAGCTTGCCGACGGTCTCTTCGGCAAAGACGTAAACGAGACTGCCCTGTACCTCGGCGTGAAGAAATTCATGGCCGGTCTGCGCCGTGGAACAGCTAACACAAAAGGACGCAGCGAGATCAACAAGACTAAGAAGAAGGTGTGGAGGCAGAAGGGTACAGGACATGCCCGTCAGGGAAACAAACGGGCTCCGCAGTGGAAGGGTGGCGGTGTAGTCTTCGGCCCCAAAGCCAGAGATTTCACTCTCGATCTGAACAAAGCGACAAAGCGCAGCGCGATTTTGAGCTCACTGGCCCAGAGAGCCGGCGAGAATGCCGTCATTATCCTCAGAGGACTGAAGTTGGATCATCCGAAGACGAGGGATCTCGTGGCGGCGCTCAAAGCAGCGAACGTTCCGGATAATGCGCTCTTGGTATTCGCTGAGGAGAACGGCGAGGTCGTGCTCTCGGGACTGAACCTGCCTCATCTCGGACTCCTGCACTTCTCGGAACTCAATGCATACGATGTGCTCCTGCACTCCACCGTCGTATTCACAGAAGAGGCTCTGAAAGGCGCGGAGGAGGTGTACGCATGAACAAGCAAATCTTGCTGTACCCCATCGTCACAGAGAAAAGCATGAACAGGAAGGAAGAGGGCATGTACCAGTTCATCGTGGTTAAGAATTCCACGAAGCTGGAGATCAAGGACGCTGTAGAGAAGATGTTCAATGTCAAGGTTGCGTGGGTTAACGTCTTGAGAACGCATGGCAAGAAGCGGATGCACCGGGCTTCGATTGGAATGACGCCTTCCAAGAAGAAAGCAGTCGTCTGTTTGATGCCAGGCTTCAAAATCGACGTTATCACTAACGTCTGAGAGGGTGCCCCATGAGTACTGTTAGATCATATAAGCCGACGTCTCCCGGGATACGTTCCCGAAAGACGCTTATCCACACCGAGATCACGCGAGATGTCCCGGAGAAATCG
>JAKLHS010000040.1 GCA_022710025.1 Caldisericota bacterium
GCACTCTCACACTGCCGTCTTCCTGCTGGTAGTTCTCGAGGATGGCAGCCATCGTCCTGCCGACGGCAAGGCCGGATCCGTTGAGCGTGTGGACAAAAGCGAGCTTGCCGTCGCGAGTGCGATATCGGATGTTGGCGCGGCGTGCCTGGAAGTCCTCAAAGTTGCTGCACGAGCTGATCTCTACATAACGATCCTGCCCAGGCATCCACACTTCGGGGTCATACTTCATTGCTGCGGTGAACCCGAGATCTCCCGTGCACATCATGCTTCGATGGTATGGCAGATCGAGTTTTCTGAGGATGTTCTCGGCGTTGTCGAGCAGCAGGTCGAGTTCGTGGTAGGAATCCTCCGGTCGAACGAATTTCACCATTTCGACTTTGTTGAACTGATGGACACGGATGATCCCGCGCGTGTCCCGACCGGCAGCGCCGGCTTCTTTACGAAAACACGCAGTGTAGGCGACGTACTTGATCGGCAGATCTTCTTCGCGGACGATCTCGTCGCGCAGAAGGTTGGTGACCGGTACCTCTGCCGTGGGATCGAGAAACAGGTCGTCAGTATCCGTGTGATACAGGTCGTCAGCGAATTTGGGCAATTGCCCTGTGCCCGTCATGGAATCGCGGTTCACAAGATACGGCGGAAGAACCTCTATATAACCGTCTTCCTGCACGTGTACGTCAATCATCCAGGAAATGAGAGACCGTTCCAGCTTTGCGCCGAGCCCCTTCAGAACGTAGAAACGTGAGCCGGACACCCTGGCTCCGGCGGCGGAATCAATGATACCGAGAGCTTCACCGATCTCCCAATGGGGCTTAGGCCGGAAGGAGAAGATCGGCTTGTCCTTCCAGGTAAACACTACCGAGTTTTCTTTGTCACTGGCTCCATATGGTACCGACCCGTGAGGAAGATTGGGAACGCGGAGAACCAGATCATGCAGGCTTGCCTCCGTGGTTTTTACTCGTTCGTCCAGTTCAGTGATGCGCAAGCCGACTTCTCTCATCTCGGCAATCGCTTCGGTAGCGTCCTGTCCAGAACGCTTGAGCCCTGCAATCCGGTCGCTTGCCTCGTTCCTGCGGTGCTTGAGTTCATCTGCTTCCTGTACCAGTTCGCGCCGCCGTCGGTCTGTGTTCAGGATCTCGTCAATGATCTCTGGTCCCTCATTCTTCTTGGCGATTCCGGCCTTGACAAGATCGGGATTTTGTCGAATCAGCTCCAGGCTCAGCATGAGAGTCTCCTTCCAGTAACGCGGAATATACGTTGAATTCTAGTGTCTGGAGAGCAAAAATCAACGCGCCATTTCTACGAGCCGTCACCTGCCATGAATACGTTGGGGGACAACCTTGTACCATCGGTGTGGCATGAAGGTCGAATCGGTGTGTGCTGCTAGAAACCTTGCATGACGGCGGCGATGACGTCATCGGGGGAAGGTGCCACAGTGCAAACGGAACCCCGCACTCTCATGGCATTCTGCACATCCTTGAGCCCGTTGCCCGTGATGATAACGACGATCCTCTCTGATCGAGACAGATCACCTTGGACCGCCAGCTTCCGAAGGGCGGCTATACCGGCTGCGGCGGCAGGCTCGGCGAAAATCCCCTCGTTGCTTCCCAGAAATCCTATAGCATCGATGATCTCTTCATCGGTGACGGTGATTCCCATGCCTCCTGACAGACGTATATCACGCACGGCCATGAGACTGTTGCGGGGAACACCGGCCACGATGCTGTCGGCGCAGGAGCGGGGTTTGTCAAGACATGCGACGGGCAGGCCTGTCCTGAGAGCTTGGATGATTGGGGCACATCCATCGGCTTGGACAGCGATGAGCCGGGGCATGTGATCAATGATGCCCAGAGCCGCGAGATCTCGAAATCCCTTTGCTACCCCTGAAACGATGCAGCCGTCGCCTACGGGAACGATGACTGTATCTGGGGCTTGAAACGACAGTTGCTCTGCTATTTCCAGCGCGACGGTCTTCTTGCCTTCCACCATGTATGGGTTGTAAGCAGTATTCCTGTTGTACCAGCCGAAACGACGAGACACACTGAGACACAGATCGAAAGCCTGATCATAGTTGCCGTCTACCAGGAACACATGGCCGCCGAAGGCGCGCAGTTGCGCTATTTTCCCTGTCGGCGCGGACGAGGGCACAAAGATGTATGTTGCAACGCCCGCATTGGCTGCAAGCCCTGCAAGACTGGATCCTGCATTTCCTGTGGAAGCTACAGCTATAGTCTTGAAGCCGAGTTCACCGGCTTTGACGATTGCGATGGCCGAAGCCCTGTCTTTCAGGGATGCCGTGGGGTTGCGTCCATCGTCTTTGAACCAGACGCGATCCAGGTTGAGGCTGTTGCCAATACGACGGCTCTCGTAGAGCGGTGTCCAGCCGATTTGGAGGGTAAGCGATTCGGGTCGGTGCTCTATGGGAAGCAGAGGGAGATACCGCCACATTGAACGTTCGTTGCTTTCCCGCAGGATACGATGGTTGAACCTGCCACGAACCCTGTCGTAGTCGTACAGGACCTCGAGGATTCCCTCGCTGCCGCATATCGGACATACGTACTGGGTATCGGCTTGGGTGTAGTCCCGGCCACATTTCACGCATCGGAGTTTGTCAATGAAAGACACGATGCCTCCTTGTACGGGTGCTGTGGGCATGGGCTCCGTGATTCCTTCGGTACATGTCATTCAGTCACGAGTGATCCTCGTGCCGGTTTCACCGGCAAGTGCACGCTCCAGCGACTCAGGGCTCGTGATCAATGTCTCCGTGCCCCCCTGCTCGAGGAATGCCAGAGCTGCTTGCACCTTTGGCAGCATCGATCCCTTGGCAAACTGCCCCTCGCTGATGTATTTCCGAGTCTGGGAAACCGTCATGAAGTCCAGACCGATCTGATCGGGTCTGTTGTAGTTGATGTAAACTTTCTCCACGGCGGTGCTGATGATGAACAAATCGGCATGAAGGTCGGTAGCCAGCAGGCTTGTAGCGTAGTCTTTGTCTATGACCGCAGCAGCTCCCCTCAGATTTCCGTTGTCATCCCGCACAACGGGGATCCCACCGCCTCCCGCAGCGATCACGACGAATCCCGACTGCACCAGCTTCCGGATGGCATCAATCTCGATGACCTCCTTGGGCATAGGTGATGCGACGACGCGCCGCCACCCTCGACCTGCGTCTTCGACAATATCCCAGCCCTCCCTTGCCGCCTTCTCCTGGATCTCGTCTTTCGTATAGAAGGAACCGACTGGTTTTGAGGGATTCCTGAAGGCGGGGTCATTGCAGTCGACAAGAACCTGCGTCACCACTGTGACGGCCCGTTTTTGAATGCCCCGTCTCAAAAACTCGTTGCAGAGAGCTTGCTGAATCTGGTATCCGATCGCTCCCTGAGTATCGGCACCGCACGAATCGAGGGGCACGGGGTGAAGGCCTGCCGCTTTCTCCGCTATCTCTGAACGGAGCAGGACAAACCCGACCTGAGGGCCGTTTCCATGGGTTATGACGACGTCGTAACCTTGATCGACCATGCTGGCTATGTGGAGTACCGTCTCGACGACAGCGTTGTACTGATCGGCAACCGTTTTGTGCGCCTCGTCTCTAATGAGCGAGTTACCCCCGATGGCAATGACCGCTAGTTTTTTCATGGCATCCCCGTTTCCGTTCTCCATCTTCACATTGTCAGAGCCAGAATGGCCTTGACGGTATGAAGTCTGTTTTCTGCTTCGTCGTAAACGACGGAATGATCGCCGTCGATGACTGCGTTGGTGACTTCATACTCACGATCTGCGGGCAACGGATGCATATAAATGGCTGAACGGTTGGCGAGATCCATGCGTCGCTGGTCCATGATCCAGTTTGTATATTTCTTTGCGATCTCCTGCGATTCCTTCAGATCGCGGGTAGTCATGAAGCATCCCCAAGACTTTGCCTCTACTACATCTGCGCCTTCTATGGCCGCATCCATATCGTTGGTGATCTCAAACTTCACCCCAGCTGCCTCGGCATTTTGCCGGGCAATGCCAACAGCTTCAGGCTGAAGAGCGAATTCCGGCGGCATGGCTAGAGTCACGTCCATGCCGAAACGGGGCATCATCATGACGGAGCCTTGAGCGCAAGCCAGCGGCTTGGCGTAACTCGGCGCATATGCCCAGGACATGACGAACTTGCGGCCGCGTACCTCGCCATGAAACTTCTCCCTGATCGTCATGATGTCCGCCATCATCTGGCATGGGTGATCGAAATCGGACTCCAGAGAAATGACGGGGATGTCCGCGTACTTTGCAACGTTCGTCATATAGGCGTGACCAACGCCAAGATAGATGTCGTCACGAATGGCAATGCCGTGGCCATAACGGGACAGGATGATACCAAGCTCTTTCTCCGTATCGCCGTGCGAGATCTGCACCGCTTCTTCGGTAAGATAATGAGCATGACCACCGAGTTGCGTCATTGCAGCCTCGGTCGAGTTGCGGGTACGTGTCGATTTGTCTCTGAACAGCATGAAGAGCGTCTTGTCCTCAAGCAGCCGATGCGCAATACCGAGAGCCTTCTGTTTCTTGAGGTCGAAGGCTACATCAAGAAGCATCTCAAGCTCCTCTGTCGTCCAGTCGTTTGTCGAGAGGAAATCCCTTCCCTTCATCCTGGTGTTCATTGGCCCCGTACCTCCTTACCGAGTTGTTGCGGAAGCAAAGCATAAAACCGTGTCGCCGTGAACAGATCGCTCACACGGACATACTCGTCGGGAGCGTGTGCCAGCCATTCGTCTCCCGGTCCGAATCCAATGGAGGGGATGCCGTAACGCCCCATGAAAGCGACTCCGTTGGTCGAGAATATCCATCGGGAGACCTTCGGCGCAGTTCCGCGTGCTTCCCTGGCTGCAGCGACTCCGGCGCGGACGAGCGGGTGGTCTTCGTCGAGCACCCACGTCGGGAAATACTTTTCCTGGTGTACCGTGAGCCCTGTCCAGCTTGTATCGTCGTATTCGGTCAGCTCTACGGTCGTATGATCAGGGTCACATACGACAGAGCGGAACTCCTTCAGGACAGTCTCCCTGGTTTCGCCTACTGTAATGCGCCGATCCACGTAGATAGAACATTCGTAGGGCACTGAGTTGATGGATGGCGACTTGCTCTCGATGATGCTTACTACAGCGGTTCCTTTGCCAAGGAAAGGATCGTCGCGAAAAGCTGTTGCAAGCCTCTCTATGTTCAGGATGGTTCTGGCCATCTTGTAAACTGCGTTGTCACCCTTATCTGGGTGGGCTGCGTGCGCAGAGGTACCTGTTGTCGTGATCTTGAGCTCGACACGACCGCGATGCCCCCTGTAGACATCAAGACTCGTCGGCTCGCAGATCACGACGAAATCGGGTCGGAAATTCTCCTTCTCGATCATATGAACCGTCGACAAGCCGTCACAAGTCTCTTCCAGCACGGTGCCGGAGATATACAGCGAAAACTGGTCCAGCAATCCTAACCGCTTGGCCAGTACGGCGCCATAGATCATTGGCGACAAGGCGGCTTTCTCATCGCTCGCGCCACGACCATAGAGGAGATCGTCTTTCACGATGGCCTCGAAAGGATCCACCGACCAGTTCTGCCGATCTTCGGCCCAGACGGTGTCGATGTGTGCGTCATAAAGCAATCGGCGAGTCCCCGTTCCGACTCTGCCGAGGATGTTTCCGATACCATCAACCCGCACGTCATCGAAGCCCAGTTCCTCGATCTTTGCCCTGATG
>JAKLHS010000041.1 GCA_022710025.1 Caldisericota bacterium
CGATGCGCAGAGGCAAGATCAGCATGGCAGAATTGCAGCATGCCAAAGATACAGTTCTTGGAGGTTACCTTCTCTCGCTCGAGTCGTTCTTCAGGCGTATGCATCGAAATGCTGCGGAATTGTACATGAGGGACAGCATACGTACGGTGGCGGAAGTCTCGGAACAGATTGCCGGCGTGACATTGGGCAACGCACTCGATGTTATCGACGAGGTCTTTGATACATCCCAACTTGCCGTATCTATCGTCCATGGACCAGCGAAAGCCTGATCTGCGAATAGGGGTCCGCAGGCTTCGAGTGGGGGCTGTTCTGCCTCTTCGCGCGACATCAGGATCGTCTGGCTACGATCTGTCGAGTGCGGAAGACACAGAAATCGTACTTGACCCGGGAAGTGTGTCGCTGATACGAACGGGCATTGCGCTCGAACTGGGTTGTGGGTTTGAAGCTCAGGTACGAAGTCGTTCGGGACTGGCAGCCAGCAAGGGAGTATTTGTACTCAATTCGCCGGGGACGATAGACAGCGATTATCGAGGCGAGATCAAGGTTGTCCTAGCTAATTTCGGACCAGAGCCTCATGTCGTGAAACCCGGCGACAGAATCGCGCAGATGGTATTCATGCAACTGCCGGAAGTAACTCTCGACGATGTCGGCGAGCTTTCTGTGACAGAACGCGGAGAAGGCGGCTTTGGGTCTTCAGGAACGTAGCGAGCGCGAGGCGCTGCTTTCCTCCATTGCGGAGGAAGTGACGGCATGTCACAAATGCGCTCTGGCGGGTACGAGGACGAAAGCCGTCCCCGGCGTCGGCTCCCCCAACGCTCGTATCTGCTTCGTGGGAGAGGGACCGGGACGGGAAGAGGATGCGACAGGAATCCCGTTTGTGGGCCAGGCAGGACGTTTGCTGGACCGCCTTCTCACCAGTGAAGGACTGAGCCGTCGTGACTGTTACATCTGTAATATCGTCAAATGCCGTCCTCCTAACAACAGGGTCCCGGAAGCATCCGAGGTGGCGGCCTGCTCAGTCTATCTGTACGCGCAGCTCGCCGTCGTTCAACCCTGCGTCATCTGTTTGCTCGGCAATACGGCGTTGCGTTTCTTTTTCGGCGACCGATATGCAATAGGGCAGGTTCGCGGCACCATGCTGGTGAAAGACAGCCAGCGATTTATGCCGATGTACCATCCTGCGGCAGCCCTACGAAACCCCGACTATGTGCGCGTAATTCAGAATGACATGCGAAAGCTCGCGGAGTTTGTTCGGCAGAATTGTCCGTGAAACCGGAACAGACTTTTACGATTTTCCGTTGCCGCTAGAGGGCTGGCTCACTCGTTCATCATTGGTCAGACTCACGAATTGCGTGAGAACAGTGACCAGATATCTCGCAGACGCAGTATCCATCTTTGTTGTTATATCGCGGACGCTTTCGACGCGTTGCCGTATCACCGTACGGATAATATCCGCCCCCTGTTTCGTGCACGAGAGCACAATCTGTCGCTTGTCTATCCGGTTCTGCCTTTTTGTGATGTAAGACAGCTCCACCAGTCGATCGATCATTTCGGAAACCGTAGATGGAGCTAGCCCCGTACAATGTGTCAGATCCCTGACATTGGCGGCTTCACCGAAATAAACCAGCTGGAGTACCTGGAATTGCGGGAGAGTTATGCGGACGCGCGCGAGAGCGTCGCGCCCCTTCTTCTTGATCCAGTACGAGATTGAGCGAAGCAATGACTCGAGTTCGACAGCAGTCTCTTTCATGTCTCGCTTCTCTGCTGCCATATCATCGTTGCTGTGGAAAGCGCTCCACGGAGACATCATGCGCAGTGCCGAAAATAAGATCGAGCTCGCGTTCGGCATCGGCTGGAGAAGCGGATGCATGAACGACATTTTCGGTCAACCCGATCGAGAAGTCGGCACGGATTGACCCGGGCAGCCTGTCCTCCGGGCGGGTGGCCCCGATAGTAGCACGTATGAGGCTGACTGCATTGGGGGCTGTAATCTCCAGCGCAACGACGGGACCGGACGTCATGAATGTGATGAGTTCTGCGAAATAATCTCGGCCGGCATGCTCTGCATAGAACGTGGTTGCCATAGATTTATCCATGCGCAACATCCTCATGCCGGAGATCGAGAGCCCCTTCTGCTCAATGCGGGAGACAATTTGCCCGACAAGGCAACGCTTGACGCCATCTGGTTTGATCATCAGTAATGTTCGCTCACTCTTCATTCATTTGCCTCCGTGCGTAGTGCGTGCGCTGGGACGGAGTCTTTTCTCTCGCGCATGTAATGAAAGTGTAATCGCATCCTGCCGCCATTCAACGAAACAAGCAGCCGGCATTCAGCTTGCTAACGCACAATGCCCCTGTATCATTGCACCATGAACAAGCGCAATGGCATTCGGTTCGGCGTGCTTATAACCGCCATATTTCTGGTGGCCTGTACCCTCGCTTGCGTTGGCTTGCACGATGTTTTACATACAACGTTTCTGCCGCCTGTCATCGATCCTCTGGGCTCCGATGTTCAATGCGTGGTAACGCCTGAGGATCGTGCACGCGAGCTCCTGGTACGTGACATAACGGATGCGCAAGTGTCGGTTTTTGTTGAATGCTATCTTATCTCCGATCCTGAAGTTATCGAAGCTCTCTGTGTCGCTCGTGGGCATGGATGCGACGTACGCGTCCTGATGGAAGAGTCGCCATACGGAGGTTTTTCGATCAACGCTTCCGTGCGCGGGAAGATGCGGGCTGCCGGCATTGAGGCAGACTGGGGTAATCCCGTGTACTCGTTCACGCATGCGAAATTCGCCGTCATTGACGCCTCCATCGTCTGGTTGATGACGGCGAACCTGACGAAAGCGGCTTTTGACAACAACCGGGATGTCTTCGTGAGAAGCAAGGGCGCACACCTTGCAGAAACCCTGCGTCGCGTCTTCGAGGCGGACAGTCAGCGTGTTCCATGCCGTCAAGAGGGGTTGGTGCTCAGCCCGGGAAGCGCACGGGCGCAGATTGGCTGCCTGCTGGCATCTGCTCGTACTAGCGTAGATATGGTGACCGAAGTTCTCGATGACAACGAACTGGAAGCGATGCTGACGGGCATCTCGTCCAAGAGAGTACGCGTTCGAGTCTTGGTCGCCGACCCGGAGAGTATTCCCGTCAATGAGGTTTCCAGAGGGCGGCTCTGTGAAACAGGAGTATCAGTCAGATACGTCGCATCGCCGTATCTGCACGCGAAATATATCATCGTCGATGGCAGCTTGGCCTATGTCGGATCTCACAACATGAGCACAGGTTCGCTCGACGAGAACAGGGAAGCAGGCATCATCACACGTAACAGGACGGTCCTCGTTTCACTGGAGACATCCTTCTCGTCTGACTGGCTGTCCGGTGACTGATGTCACATGCGTGGAGTGCTCACATACCAGCGAAATCCCAGTCGATATGCGCCAGCTTGTTTTTGAACAACGACAGATCGGCATGTGTTCTGAGGGCTTGCTGAAGCAGTCGTGCTCCGACGGTTGTGCCATACAGAATGAGTCCGGTAATGATACCCCCCTCGAGAACTACCTTCCGGTAGCTTTCATGGTCGTGCGCTACGATCTCGTCGACGTTAAGGCCGACGCCCGGATTGATATTTCCCATGCTCAGCACCTCAAGCCCGACGACTTTGAGTGAGTTGGACATGATGCTGCCTGCATACTGCGCACTACCCGGCTGCACCATGTTCTGAGCTGCTATCCTTGCTTGCTCGAGACACGGAGGGATGATGCCGTAGACGCGACCGCGATGTTCTGCGATATCTCCTGCTGCATAAATGTCAGGAGCCGAAGTCTGCATGGTATCGTCGACCTGCACGCCCTTCCCCACGGCCAGTCCTGCGTCACGCGCAATGGCAATATTGGGACGCACCCCCGTGGAAAACAACACGAACTCCCCACGAACGGATTGACCGTTTTTGAGCAGGATGCCGGTGGCGCCCCGATCTCCCGTAAGTACCTCTTGGGATTCTGCGTTAAGCAGGGTGGTTATGCCAAAGCTTTGCAGACGCTCATCGAGCATTGCAGCGGAAAAATCGTCGAGCTGATGAGAGAGCAAGTGTGGAGCATACTCTATCACACTCGCCGTCATCCCCCTCTCGGTGATTGCTCGTGCTGCCTCGAGGCCCAGCACCCCACCCCCGACAATGACAGCGTTGGCACCCGGAGTGATCCAGGCCAGCAGCTTGTCGGCATCTGCAAGCGTTCTCAGCGCGAGCACACGGGATTGGGTGACACCTGGTAACGGTGGAATGAATGGCGATGCCCCGGTGGAAAGAAGCAGCCTGTCATACTTCAGGTCCGGTCCATGCTTCAAAATGCACCGATGTTCCCTGACGTCGATAGCGGTGACGGTTTGCCCGCTCAGGAATACAAAACCGTTCTGCGCATACCATTGAGTATCATGCATCGGAAGCAGATTCTTGGTCTTGCGGCCAGCGATGTAGTCGATGAGATCAGGGCGAGAGTAATAGGGGACAGGCTCGGTATCGACGATGGTAATAGTTGACAAGGGCTCCAATCTTCGCAGCTGTTGGGCGGCCGTTATCCCCGCCGCCCAACCACCAACAATGACGTAGTTCATTGGCATAGAAACGATCAAGCTTTTTCGAACAGATCCTTGCCCGCTCCGCAGTCGGGGCAGACCCAGTCGGACGGGAGATCCTCGAACTTGATCCCCGGTTCGATACCTTGGGTGCTGTCGCCGACGGCTGGATCATAGACATAGCCGCATACTGTGCAGATCCACTTCTCCATGCTGTTCCTCCCTGTCATGCGGATTGACTTGCCCGAGATGCTTTCATATCGCGAGTGTACAAGGGCATACGTACTTTGCAAGCAGTCAGGCATCACAGGAAGAAGAACGCGGTCTCGTAGTGCAGAGACTGCGCGATACGCCAACATTGATCAAGTCACGAGATATCTATTGCTTCCTGTTACGCAGGTGCTCTGTCGAGTCGATCATCTGTGTATGCCAGGCGTTTCCATCAAATTCAAAGACGGACAGGCATGCATTCGATTGGGAGAAACTGTCGACGGCGGACACCGACAGACGGAGAAGCGCAGTGAAGAAGAAACGATTGAATGCTCCGTGGCCAGCGATCAGACAAAGGCGAAACGACCGCGCCTCTATGATATCCCTGAGTGCAATGGCACGAGCGTAGACCTCTTCGATTGATTCGCCGCCGTCAGCTCGGGCGTCCGGCAGACGCTCATCCCAACGCTCAGCATTCAATGGATCCATTGCAAATATGTCGTCCCAGCTTCGTCCCTGCCAGCAGCCAAAATCTACTTCTACCAGCTCTGGAAGGATCTGCACGGTGCAACCGACCCGGTGAGCGACGGCCTCCGCGAGCGACCGCGAGCGATCCAGCGGACTGGACAGGATCAGGTCGAATGGCAGACCCCCGAGCACAGCTGCCGTCCGTGACGTCTGTGCATGACCGCGATGTGACAATGGGGAGTTACTGCGCCCCTGGATCCGGCCCGTCGCGTTCCATGTCGTTTCGCCGTGACGCGCCACATACAGCGTTTTCATGGTGAACCTCTTGACTTGAGCCTCTTATCACAG
>JAKLHS010000042.1 GCA_022710025.1 Caldisericota bacterium
ATCGAGGTCGATGGTGATCCTGGTCGCCAGCGACGGGGGGAGATCTCCCGATAAGAGCTTTCCCTTGCGAAGTATGAGTCGCGCCAGGATTGCAGGGTCACCATAGGCCGCCACATCAACGGTGATCTGATCTCCCGTCTCCCATGCGTTGATATGGTGGAGCAGGAACAGGGAGCGCATCTCCCGTATTGACGCCATGGATCGATCCGATCGGCTGACAACGATGATTCTGGTTCCTCGGGCAGCGTCCCAGACAAAATTGCCCAGACTGGGTCCGCCCCGTATGCTTATCGAGTGTGGTCGCGCAGTAAATGGAGTCTCGACGATAATGATCCAGCGCTGGGTCACGCTGAAAGAGTGAATCAGGCCGAGACGAGTGGACGGGATTCGACACAGAAGCTTGCACCCACCATTCGTGTCCGTCGTCGTCACGATGTATCCAGAAGGGTTCGTTTGAGAAAGCAGGAGATCGAATCGTTCACCCGTCTGCTCATCGAAAAAGGGATGCGGACAGGCGATGCAATACTTGTCCATGCCGTTGAGAAAACCCGGCCTACATCTTGTTTCCCGGGTAAGCAGTGTCAATGGATCGATGATAATGCTGTGCGGTGAATAGCTGAGAAGCTCCAAGCCGTCGCGTCGGAAGATCAGGTTCATGTTTGTGTTGTCGTTGACGGGGAACCGTCCTGTGTGAGTGCCGTGGTCTCCGAAACCGCCGAACGGGATACCGTCCTTGATAAGCGCCCGTCTGTACCAGGTGCTGCTAACAAATCGGTGGGCGTACTTGACGGTTTTCTCACGGATATGGATTGACGAGACGATGGAGAAACCATCCAGCCAATGGCCGACATTTTTGCCGGCTATGTCGAATCTCCCGGGTCCCACGGAATACAAAGTTCCCGCCAGACCGGCAGGGATCGGACCAACGGAATCCAGACTGATACCGGAGTTTTCCTCGTGCAGCGATGCAGCGATTGTGACAGATCGTGTCATGAGGTCAACAAGCAGGTGGTGGCAGATGCGCCGTCGCAGGAGCGCTACGCCCGACGGTCGTTCGAATACTGGCGGAGAGGGTGGGATTTGAACCCACGAACGAGGGAACCCCGTTACCTGCTTTCGAGGCAGGCGCTTTCAACCGCTCAGCCACCTCTCCGTTTGATCCTGACAGATGTGAAAAAGAGTTCAAGGATGCTCTCCGCATCGGATCGCATAAACCCGCTTTGCACTTGTGGCGCACACCCGAATATCGGATGTGCAAGCACATTCCCGTTGCTGCCCACAGCTCCATTGTCGAAATCATATGCTGCAAACACAAGCTTTCGCACGCGAGCCAGTGCGATAGCGGCGGCACACATCGGGCATGGCTCCAGCGTCACGTACAACGTACATCCGTCCAGTCGCCAGTCCTGCAGTTCCTGGGCTGCAAGTCGTATCGCCAGAATCTCCGCATGGGCGGTGGGATCTTTCGTCTGCTCGCGCCTATTATGCGCCGCCGACAGCACGGCACCGTCCTTCGCTACCACGCTCCCGACAGGAATCTCACCTTCCTCCAATGCGCGTCTCGCTTCACCAAGAGCAAGCAACATGAAATCAGGATCCAGCATAGCCATGTCAGGGTTGGTGCGCCCGACAGGAATCGAACCTGTAACCTACGGTTCCGTAGACCGTCACTCTATCCAGTTGAGCTACGGGCGCACATCGAAGATTGTATCCCATTTCACGCCGTTGGCAAGATGAAAAGCGGGCATCACCCGGCCAGACCGGGCATGTATGCGCGAATCTGTTATAATCTAGCTGCCCATGGAAACAAGTGTTGGCGTATGTGTCATAGGCGGTGGTGCAAGCGGGATGATGGCCGCATTGTCGGCTGCCCGTAGGGGACGGGCGCTTGGCGTCGACATTGGGCGTGTATTGGTGCTGGAACGGAACCAGACCCTGGGGAAAAAGCTCGCGATCACGGGAAAGGGGCGAGCTAACGTCACCAACACGGGATCGGTCGAAGACTTCGTCCATGCTTTTGGCCCTTCCGGACGTTTTCTGTACCCAGCTTTTGAATCTTTCTTCTCCGATGGCTTGCGTGACCTGTTTGCCGAGGCGGGACTTGAGCTTAAGACGGAGCGCGGAGGCCGTGTATTCCCGATCACAGACGATGCTCGGGACGTCGTTCAGGCACTTGCTTTATTATTGTCACACGAGCATGTGGACATCCGCTATCTGGCACGAGTCAATGAGATCAGTCCGACCGCGAGCGGCTGGATCATACGAACCACGACACCGGGGTCGATCCGTTGCAAAACCATTGTCCTTGCAAGCGGTGGAAAAACCTATCCAGGCACGGGGTCGACGGGAGATGGGTACGAATTGCTCAGGCGCCTGGGACACAGTATCAGCCAACTATATCCAGGTCTTGTCCCTCTTCGGTGTACGGCAGAGTGGCTGGCAGGTCTCGACGGAGTGTCATTGGCGGGTGTTGCTCTTGAGGTATGGGCCGATGGGCGCCTTGCCGATCGCAGACAGGGTGAGATCGTGATTACTGCTCACGGGATCGGAGGCCCCGCCGTTCTTGCGGTGAGTCTGGTGGTCGGAGCTGCTTTGGAGCGGGGCGAACCCGTCGTCTTGCGTCTCGATCTCAGACCCCTGCAAACGTTTCAGCAGGTACGCGAAGACATCGAGCGTGCCGCCAGTTCCAACGGAGTCCTGGCCTACATCTCAAAGTTTACCCCGAGACGCGTGGCATTACGACTGATAGATGCATGGGGGGTGGGTCTGCATGGCAAAGCGACCCTTTCCAAAAAAACAAGAGACGCAATCGCTGGCAACGTCAAAGGGATAAGCATGATCTGTACCGGGATGGATCCCTTTTCATCAGCTATCATCACGGTGGGAGGCGTTTCTCTGCAGGAAGTGGATCCTCGGTCGATGCAATCCAGAATTCATCCCGGGCTCTTCGTGGTCGGAGAACTGTTGGACATCCAGGCGGTGACAGGGGGATTCAACCTTCAGGCTGCATTTTCGACAGGATTTCTCGCCGGGAAGTGTGCAGCCGAAAGCGTTGCCAAATCGCTGATTAGCAGTAACATAAAAGAGCTGAAGAGGTGACAATGATATGATGAAAACAGGCACGACCAACGTCAAGCGCGGCTTGGCGGAGATGTTTAAAGGCGGGGTCATTATGGATGTTACGACGGTCGAGCAGGCAAAGATCGCCGAGCAGGCTGGTGCAGTCTCCGTAATGGCGCTGGAGCGTATTCCTGCAGACATCCGAAAAGCAGGCGGCGTCGCGAGATCCGCTGAGCCTGGGCTTGTCCAGCAGATCATGGATGCCGTTTCGATCCCCGTCATGGCAAAAGTGCGCATCGGCCATATAGCAGAAGCGCGCATCCTCGAGTATATGGGAATCGACTTTATCGACGAGAGTGAGGTCCTGACTCCGGCCGATGTGACGTATCACATAGACAAGTGGCAGTTCAAGGTGCCGTTTGTGTGCGGGGCTCGGAATCTGGGAGAGGCTCTTCGCCGTATAAGTGAGGGTGCCGCCATGATCAGGACGAAGGGCGAACCCGGGACGGGAGATGTTTCCGAAGCCGTTACCCACATGAGAGCCGTGATGAGCGAGATCCGGAGAGTACAATCCATGCCGGAGGAGGAGCTTGTCCATGAGGCAAAAGAGCTCGGCGTAAACGTAGACCTGCTGCAAGAAGTACGTTCTGCGGGCAGGCTCCCCGTCGTCAACTTTGCGGCAGGCGGCGTAGCGACGCCAGCTGATGCCGCCCTTATGATGATGCTCGGCGCGGATGGTGTATTTGTCGGTTCAGGTATCTTCAAGAGCCTGGATCCTCTTCCACGGGCGCGTGCTATCGTGACGGCAACTACATACTGGGATGACCCGAAAGTACTTGTCGAGGCGAGTCGCGGACTGCAGGAAGGTATGTCCGGGATTGACGCACGCACTCTGACAGAGCTGGACAAGATGCAGGTGAGGGACAACTAGAGTGGTCGTCGGCGTACTTGCGCTTCAGGGTGATTTTCGAGAGCATCTTTCCATGGTGCAGTCTCTGGGGGTGGAAGCTCATCCAGTGAAATTGCCAGAGGAGATCCAGGGTCTTGATGGTCTCATTATTCCAGGCGGCGAAAGTACGACCATGGGAAAGTTATTGGTGGATTTTGGACTTGACGCAGCGATCATTGATCGCTTCAATAAGGGAAAACTGGCAATCTACGGGACTTGTGCAGGCATGATCATGCTGGCCAGAGATATCGAAGACTACGGGGCGCAACCGCGACTGGGATTGCTCGATGTCAGTGTGCGCCGCAATGCATTTGGCAGGCAGAAGGAGTCACGAGAAGAAGACCTCACCGTGCAGGGGCTGGACGGCCTATTCCATGCCGTTTTCATCCGAGCTCCCATCGTTGTTCGAGTGGGAGCGGATGTGCAGATCCTGGCTTCGGTTGAGCAAGGGCCGGTTTTCGTTCAACAAGGCAAGTTGCTTGCTTCCTCATTCCATCCCGAACTTGGAAGCGACACGCGTGTACATGAGTACTTCTTACGAGTGGTGGCGCACAGCTCAATCCAGGAGGTCTAGATGTCCGGGCATTCCAAATGGCACAATATTCAGGCGAAGAAGGGAGTGGAAGACGCCAAGAGAGGGCGCCTCTTCACCAAGATTACGCGCGAGATCATCATTGCCGCAAAAGCGGGCGGGGGAAATGCGGAGTCAAATACTCGGCTTCGAGCGGCCCTGGAGAAGGCAAAATCTGCCGGAATGCCAAATGATAACGTCAAGAAGGCTATCATGCGTGGTACCGGCGAGATGGAAGGCGTCAGCTACGAGGAAACGACATATGAAGGGTACGGTCCCAATGGGACGGCTTTCATCATCCAAGCTTCTACGGACAACAAAAACCGGACGACATCCGAGATTCGCAGAATCTTGTCGCAACATGGGGGTGCCTTGGGAGAGAACGGATCCGTAAGCTGGGGATTTGAGCGCAAGGGTTCGCTGGAAATCGATTCAGGCGACAAATCCTATGACGATCTGTTTATGATAGCCGTAGACAGCGGTGCGGAAGACCTTAAGCAGGACGACGAGACTTTGACCGTCATCACGAATCCCGAAGACGTATACAAGGTCCGTCAGGCTCTAGAATCAGCAGGTGTCGCCGTCAAGTCGGCTTCGCTGGTCATGATTCCCAAAACACTGGTGGCGGTGAACATCGAGGATGCTCGCAAGATCGCTCGCCTGGAGGAAGCTCTGGATGAGCACGATGACGTCAGCGACTATTTCTCGAACTATGAGATGAGCGACGAAGTCATCAAGCAACTGGAGCAGGAAAACTAGAAACTTCATGCTCACTCTGGGAATCGATCCCGGGCTTGCACGTATCGGCTACGGCGTGGTCTCGTCTGAGAACGACGCCGTAGCTCTTCTCGAATATGGGTATCTTGAGACGACTGCCAGGATGCCATATGCTGAAAGGCTCAAGTACATTTACGACGGAATTCGTCGGTTGGTCCGGCGCTACAGGCCGGATGCGGTCGCC